>JACRBM010000043.1 GCA_016219275.1 Chloroflexota bacterium | reverse complement strand
TGAAATCGACAGGACGTTCGTATCGTTCTATAATCATGCTGGCCTCCGAGGGTTAGGATGGTATTCGGCAATACCAATCTTACTCCCTCGGTGGCCTGTGGCAAACTACGCTATTTCACATTTTCCAACAAGAACTAATTAAATAGGAGACTCTGCCTTATCCATCCCTGTGTTCGCAACCTGATATGGGATGGTAGTTGTTTCTTTATCTCATCCAGATCGATCGCTCTCGGCACACTGAGCACACGCAAGTTTGGCAGGCGCTGAAGAAAGGTAAACTCAACCATGTCAGTGTCACCCAGATCCAACTGAGTTACCTGTTTCAGATTAGTGATCCAGGATAAATCGCCCAACTGCTTGCACCCATTTAGGGAGAGGTGCCTTAGCTTAATCAAGTCTCCTAGCCGGTTCAAGGAATCAAGCTTGGGACAATTTGTAATCACCAACTCTTCCAGGGACTGGAGTTTGATGAGAGGACTCACATCAATTTGCTGCACCAAATCAGAGAGAACCAAGCGTCTCAATTTCGACAATCCGCCTAAATTCTCAAGAACTTGAATGCGTTTACAGTTGGTTAGTTGTAAGTACTCCAAATCTGTCAGATCGACCAAGGCATCTAACCTTGCTATTTCTTGACACTCATTCAGCAACAAACGGCGAAGCTTCCTCAATTCCTTTAGTGGTCCAAGATCATTCACTCGGAAGATGGCTCCCAAATTGAGTGTATCGAGTTTCTTCAACTGTGAAAGTGGGCTTAAATCATTTGCCGTAATTTCTCTGCTCGCCAGATTTAATTTGGTCAAATTCGCCAAGTTCGCTAAAGGAGTAATATCTCCCAATGGGCCACACCATAACAAACTAAGATCTGTTAGCCCCGTCAACTTTCCTAGAGGAGTGAGATCAGAAAGTTTTGGGCACTGGATCATCCATAATCGTGCCAACCTTGAAAGATGGGAGATGGGAGAGACGTCATTGACCGATAATGCGTTTCTGATCCGCAAAGAGGTTAAGCGGTCAAGATACTCGAACCCATCAAGAACTGAAACTCGATCAATGTCAAGTGTTGTGTACGAATTTAATACTTTCTCTGCATACTCCTGGCGATCAAAAACATCCCAAGCTCGAATGAGTTCATTTGTAACTGCACGACGACCATCGTTTGAATATCCCCTCAGAGCATCAAGTGCATCATTGCTGCCGACTAAAGCAAGAGTCCTCACGCATGCTGCAGTAACACGTCCTTCGTATCTTCCTCTCGTTTTCTGCCAACTAAGATAAGGTACTACCAAGTCTCTTGCTGAGGATAATGCCCGTGCCTGCGTCATGTTACGAGGTGGAATGAGTCCCCGCATTCGCTTATCTACTTGAGCGCGCACCTCTGGTAATAAACCAACTGCTGTCTCTAAACATGCCACAGCGAGTAGATGCAAGCTTTCGCGGTGTGCTGAATCCTCATCGCCAAGTTTGATCAGTTTTTCTACAATTGAGTTGCGAACCTTGTTTCCAGCTAAACCGGCGGCAAGGATAATGACCTCATGCCATCGATCATCTTTTGCTGACCCAACCAGAAACTCAGAGTCGTCCTCGTCCAGTGCGGCTTTAGCGGCTAGGAATTCCTGAAACGTGCGATGAGTAAAATCGAATGAATCAGAAACGGGTTCCCTGACAATCCCGCTTCGTTGAACAAAGAAACGGTATGTTCCATCAACGAATCGCTCAGATTGAAATTCACGCATCTCCCGAATTTCGCGAACGAGACGGCCAAGTCTCTCTTTCACTCGATCACTGGGTACCTCAGACAATCCATTTTTCAGCATCCAATAAGCAATGTCTTGTAAAAGTGATTTCTTCTGGCGGTAGTTCAAAGCAGGAAAATCGCTCAATGCCACACGGCGTTCAGTGTCACGCCTCTCTAATAGCATATGGATACCTGCTTCGTACAATTCAATTCGATCGGACGGAAGTTGTTGCCGGCGGTCACGATGTAGTGCGCAGAGCATAGCGCAGAGGAGAGGATTCGTCGCAAGACTACGAATCGAGCGATTTTCCCTCATAGTATACTTGAGTCTTGATGCCAATTTCTGAAGTTCTGCTCGTTCTTCTGGATCTCTTAATTCTTCGCGAACTGCAGAATGCCAGTGGTCAATGAATTCATCAATTGCGGCAGAGTCCATCTCTTGAAGCTCTGCTTGTCCAAGACTAAGATTTTCGAGGTTTTTTTCAGCGACTGCATATGGGCGCGAGGTTACAATATATCTTGCATGAGGAAAAGCTTGGACAAGGTTTTCCAACCATCCGTAGAACTCTTTCCGACTTGCTTCCGGGATTTCATCAACTCCATCTATCATTACTATTGCTCGCCCTGATTTTAACTGACTATGTACCCAGCCATTAGGCATAGTGTCTGCAATCATTGGGGCGACAAATCTCACAAAATTCTCTGGCGCAGGCAATGAAATCGTTGGAGTTAGAAATCTCACAAAAGATTCTGGTACAGGTAACTTGGTTTCAACACACTGGCGCAAAGAAATAAAGAATGGAATGGTTCTATTCCAGCCAGTTAAATCATCTGGAAAATCATTTCGAGCAGAATGAACTGCAATCCACTGAAGCAACGTCGTTTTTCCTGATCCCGCCTCTCCACGAACAAAAAGCCTCTCGGAATCTGCAAGAACCTTGTTCACCGATTCTGATTCTGCATCAGACTCATCTGGCATCTGAACAGATGAAGAAGATTCTGTCACAGAGGCAAGTCGTGGTTCGTTCGCAGAAATGGAATTGTCATTGTCAGATTGTTTCTTAGATGAATCTGTCTCACGTTGCACACTAAGGGCTATATATGCAACTGTCAGTTTATGCCGTGAACTCGCGCTAGTAGCATCAACCCCAAATAATTCAAGTTTATCAAGGTTGCGAACCACTTCCTGGCGGTAGTCCGCTTCAAACTGCGATACTGCTTGTTCAGTAGATTGACTGCTAGCACGTATGTGGCGCACTTCTTCCAATATGCGGTCAGTAATGGCAAGCAAACTATCTTCTCTTTTGAGTACTTCTGCAAATGTGCGTTCCGTAAATGTAGGAAGTTGCGACGCAATATCAACAATGAGGCGACTTGTTTCCGAAATGATTCGACGATAGAGGGATTCTTCGGGTTCTGAGAAGAGATTCGTTGTGCCAGGACGATTACCCAATAGATATTTTGCCAACTCTGTTGGTTCCAGATTACGCTCAATGAGGAGTGCTGAGTCAATCTTTGCTGTGTTCAATGTATCCGCAATGGCTAGCGCAACGGCAGATTGCCCATTCTCGTCTATTCCAGCGCTTTCAAAAACGGGAGCTAAATTTTGTGCGACCTGCTCACCTATCGCTTCGAATTGCCTTTTGGCTTTCTGTTGCGTAATAATATCCACTGTTTTGCCTTTGAGTAGGTCAACCAGCGAAGAGCTAACATCTAATGCAATCCCAGCATCTTTCAGCCAGAGTTTGAGAATTGATTTGGCAATTGCTGGAGCAAGCTGAAGCGTGAGCGTTTCAAGTAGTGCCATTTTATCCTCCGTATGAATTTCTTTTTTCTCGCACCAGCATCGGCTTGGTCAGCGCATCCGCTTCAAACCAATGTTAAAGCTAGGCAACGCGTTTCATAGAAAAAATTCTTCCCACTCCACCGCTACCAACTCCGGCACTTCCTCCGCCAGATAATGTCCGCCGGGAAGCGCATGCCCGCACACATCGTTTGCGACCTCACGCCAATCGTCAACGGGCGAGAAACATTTTTCGATGACGCCGTGCTTGCCCCACAACGCAAGCATCGGGCACACGACTTTGCGTCCAGCCGCAATGTCCGTGCGGTCGTACTCCAAATCAATGCTCGCAGACGCGCGATAATCTTCGCAACTGCCGTGAATCGTTTCCGGCGTAAAGCATCGCAGATATTCGTTCAACGCTTCGGGCGTGAACGGCGCGAGACCCGCACTACCGCTCCCAATTTTCTTGAGCATGTAAAAGCGCGCGTCCCCGCCGATCAATTTTTCCGGCAACGGTTTGGGCTGAATGAAAAAGAACCAGTGATAGTACGCGCGCGCAAATTCCTGATTCGTGCTCTCGTACATCTTCTTCGTCGGCGAAATGTCGAGCGTAGCGAGTTTCCACACGCGTTCGGGATGGTCCACCGCGAGCCGATGCGCGACGCGCGCGCCGCGGTCGTGTCCCGCGAGAAAGAATTGCTCGAATCCCAGTTGGCGCATCAGTTCGACTTGGTCGCGCGCCATCACGCGTTTGGAATAGTTGCTGTGATCGAGCGCGCCTTCGGGCTTGCCGCTGTCACCATACCCGCGCAAATCGGCGGCGACGACGGAGAAAGATTGCGCGAGGCGCGGCGCAACCTTGTGCCAAATCGCGTGGGTTTGCGGATAGCCATGCAACAACAAGAGCGGTCGCCCGTTCCCGCCGACAACCGCGTTGATCGTCACGTCGCCAACATTGATTTGCACGCGCTTGAAAGATTCAAACAAGAATACTCCTCAAAAAGGATCCGCGTTCATCCGCGTTTATCCGCGTCCAAATAATTGTGGTTGTGGATCCGTGGCATTATGTTTTCTTTGCTCACGTCCCTGGCTCGCCCATCAACCCATCCTCGTACCCGGCATCCGGCGGCAGGTCGTCGCGCGCCGCCATGCGCGTCGCCAACTCATCGCAACGTTCGTTCTCCGCGTTGCCTGCGTGCCCGCGCACCCATTCGAATGTTACATCGTGCTTTTGCGTTTGCTCCCACAATTGCAGCCACAAATCCATATTCGCAACCGGCGTGTCCTCGCGCGTGCGCCAGCCATTTTTTAACCAGCGTTTGACCCAGCCATTCATCATCGCATCGCGCACGTATTTCGAATCGGTATACACCGTCACCGCGCAATGCCGCTTGAGCATTTCCAAACCAACGAGCGCCGCGGTGATTTCCATGCGATTGTTCGTCGTCAAGCGAAAACCGCCGCTCACCTCTTTGCGATGCGCGCCGTGCATCATCACCGCCGCGTACCCACCCGGACCCGGATTGCCGACCGACGATCCATCTGTGTAGATGACGACGCGATCCTCATCATCCTTGCGAGTCGCGCGAGAAATCTCGTCGCCAAAATCCAGGTCTCGGCGAGAAACCTGTAATCTTTTTCGTTCGGCGCGTGTCGCGCTGTGCGGTCGCTCGCCAATATCTTGCGCCAAAAATTTTTTCGCCTCGGCGCGCGTGCGAAATCCCTTAAAGATCGCGTCGGCAAAACCCTTGACCTGCACTTCGCACTCCGCCCAGGTCTTGTAAATGCCGGGCGCGCGTCCTTTTTTCACCGCGTAGAAATCGTAGGGTCGCTTTGCCATTGGTCTCTCGATCCATCACCGCGCGCGCTTAAATACCGCCAACTCGATGGAGGATGCGCGACCCAGGAATCGGTCGAAGCGATAATGGCTCGCCAGGTATTCTTCGACTTGCGATGCCGCGCCGCGAAACGCACGCGCGTTCGTCCACCGGATCGGCGCGACATCGTTCCGTAAATTCAGGATGCCTACGCTCCACGCGCCTTGTGGAACGAGCAACAACGCTGGCGCATCCGCATCCAATCGCGCGATAAAATCGCGCGCTTCGGACTCGTTCTCGCCCAAACCGGGGTCTTGATAATCTTGGCGCAACGGATTGCGTCGCTCGGTCAGATAGTAAACGCCCGCGAGTGGTCCAAGCACCGCAATCGAGTCCTCGCGTTGCGAATGCTCGTTCACGTACTGCGCGACCTCGCCGAGAAAATCACGCGACGATTGATAAACCTTCACCGAGCCATACGGCGTTGCCATGCTCGCGCGCGCGTTCGCGCTCAGGTCCAATCGCGCCTGATACACTCCCACGATCAACGCCGCGCCGACGATTGCGCCGAACAAAACCGGCTGACGACGCCAAGACCATTTCGGAAATTCAGAATCGAGCAGAGCCAGGAACAACACCAGACCCAGGATTGGCGTCAGCCCACCGATCAGCATATTGCGTAGTTGAACGAGCAAAACGCCGACCAGTACGACGAGCAGTGTCCACTGCGCGCGCGTCGCCGATTTGCGCCGCACCCAACGCGCGAGCAAACGCACGCACACGAGCGCGACGCCAAGCGATATCGCGAGATAAACTTGCGCGCTCGCCGAAAGAATCCACGCGCCAGTTCCCGTCGCACGGACACTTTGCCACAGCCCAGCCAAATCGAACGCGGTCTGATCGCGCAAGCTCCGCGCCAGCCAGCCACTGTAAAACGCGACGAACAACGCGACGACACTTGCGAATAGAACCCAGGTTTGCCAGCGCGTTCGCCCCGCCGCGCCGAGCGACCGCGCGGCGAGAATTGCCAACGCCGCGATCAAAAGTTTGAGCCACGTGTCCAGCCCATTATATCCAATCAGCGCATCAAGGGCGAATCGCCCGCGTTCGTAGCCGGACAAGCCCGCCCACACATTCGCCCATCCCGCCGCAATCGCGAAATAGGTATAGACCGCGCCGGCAATACCCAGCCCGCCAGCCAGCCCGCCGAGAATCTCGCGCGTCGCGCTGCGATTGTCCGCGTCGCCAACACGCACGCGCGATAATCCAAGCGCGCTTACCACGCTCAAGCCAAACGACGCGAACGCGTACTCGGGTTTGCTCAACCAACTCAGCGCGACGCCCAACGCGATCAACGCGATGGTTGCGAATCGGTATCGTCGTTCGCCCGAACCCAGGATGCCCCACAACCCGAGCAGAACGCCGAGCACGCCTGACGCGATGCCCGGCGTGTACGCGTTGAGAAAGAGCAGATACGTCCCGCATCCAAGTGTGACGAAAAGCGTGGCAATCAGCGCGCGCCGCCAATTCAAAACGTACCGATGAAGCGCATACAAAATCATCGTCGCGCCGGTCGCCATCGCCACATTCAGCGCGGAATAGTACGCAAGATCGTTCCGCGCGAGTCGCATCAGCGCGCTCATCAGCATCACCGGCAACGGACCGTACATCCACAACACATCGCGATAGAGTACATCGCCTTGCGCGACGCGTTGCGAAACCTGGAGAAACCACCCTTGATCGGCTTGGATTCTGGGAAAGTGTGACCAACCGAACCACGCATAAAAAATAGTGGACACGGCAATCAAGCCCACGATGCCGAGCCACTCCAGCGTGACCGGGGAAGAATTGTCCGCGCGGTTCATCCGTCGCAAAGTTTTTCCATCATGGCTCGTTCAAGCGCGGCGCGCGTTGGCGATTCATCCGCGCGATCATCGCGAGCATAAACCCCGCGGCGGTCAGCGCGGCAAGCGCGACCTTGGTCACATCCACAATCGGCTCGACGCGCACGGCGCTGGGCGTCACGACGATTGCCGCGACCGGGCGCGCAAACGCGCGACCAACACCACCGCCGCCGCCGCCGCTGCCCATATTCGTTTGCGCGTCCTTGCCGCCGCCCGAGCCAGCGCCGAACGCAACGACCGTCAGCACCTCGGCAGCAGGAACGACCAACGTGTCGCCGTTTTTGATCGGCTCGGCGTACACGGCTTGAACGTTTGCCGCGTCGGCAAGTTTGTTCAACGAATCTTGGACGATCCGCAATGATGCGCTTGGATCGTACGGGATGGTTCCCGGTACTTCTTGTTGCAGAACGATTTGCTTTTCCATCGTTGTATCTCCATTCATTCGCGCGTTCGCCTGTTCAGCGCGACAAAGATCGCACCCGCGATGCACAACATCGCGATAAGCAACTGCGCCAGCCGCGTCACATCGCGCACCGCGAGTGTTTGCGTATTGCCGTCTCTCGTTCGCACGATCACCGACGTTGGACGATTCCACACCGCGCCGCCAAACGGCAGGTTGAGTGAGATCGCGCGCGATTGAACGCGAATCTCTCTGCCGTTCAACGCGATGGGCGCGCCAGTGCGCGTTTCGATTTGGATAAACGATTTTCGATTCACGTTTTGCATCTACCCAGTTCAACCTTGCGAAGGTTTCCTATCACTTTGCCGTGACATCGCGCCTTCAAACCTTCGCAAGGTTGAGCAGTCGCCACATTTCATGCATCACTTTCGCACGACCGCATCGTACAACTCGCTCTGCCGTTCCATCGCCCGCGCGTAGATCGCGTGCCGCGCCGCGTCCGGCTCAATCGTCGCGCCGAGCGTCGCGGGCGCATCGTCGAATGAATTGATGATGCCGAGCGCCTTGAGCGCGAGCACCGCATCGCCGCGGCTCGTCGCTTCGGTTTCGGCGGACGCGATGACCGGCGCGTTGAGCACATCCGCGATGATTTGTACGAGCGTCGGCGAATTCATCAACGCGCCGCCGCTCGCGATGACCTCGCGCGCGTGCGGCGCAGCGCCGTGCAACAATCCAAAAATCAAGCCGAGCCGATACGCCATCGCTTCGAGACCCGCACGCAAAATATCTATCGGCTGGGTGTTGAGCCGTAACCCCGCGATCGCGCCGCGCGCGTCCGCGTTCCAATTCGGCGCGCGTTCGCCGGCGAGAAACGGCAGCATCGTCAAACCGTGCGCATCCGGTTCCATCGCCGCGAGTTGCGTTTCGATTTCGGCGCGGCGCAATTTTAAGGTTGCGCGCATCCACGAAAACAACGCGCCGCCTTCGCTCAACGCGCCGCCGACGAGTTCGTGCTCGCGCGTCACGCGATACGCCCAGAGACCAGGGGGAATCGTGACCAAACCTTGCGAAGGTTGCGAACCTTCGCAAGGTTTGGTCACGCGCATCGCGCTCGTCGTGCCCATCGTCAGCGCGATGCGCGACGCGTTCACGCAACCGCTGCCGATGTTCACCGTCGCGCCGTCGCCGAGCGTGGGCAAGAACGCGGCGTCGCGCAATGCCGCCCAGCGTTCGGCGGACCTGCCGCGCAGTTTGCCCACGCGCGTGTCGTAATCAACGAGCGGCGACAATTGGTCAGGCGTAATTGGTAATTGGGAAACGAGCTCCTTGTCCCACGTGAGTGCGCGCCGATTGAGCAAGCCCGTCCACGACGCGACCGAATAACTGCACGCGCGTTCGCCCGTCCACCGCCACAAAAAATATTCGCCGAGCGACATCCAGTAGCGCGCGCGTTTGAATTCCTCCGCGCGTTGTTGCGCGAGCCACAAAAAGCGCGCGGGCAAATAACTGGAATGAAAGAGCGTGCCGACGCGTTGATGGTTCGCTGCCTGATCGAACTGCGCGCGGAGCGTCGCAACCTCGCGCGCGTTGCGTGTGTCCGCGTACGTAAACACCGGCGTCACCGCGCGACCGTCCGCGTCCACACCCAGGACATTCGAGACGAGCGAATCGGACGCAACCGCGACAATTTGCTTGGCGCGTCGTCCGGCTTGCGCCAAGACCTCATCTATCACGCGTTCCGTGTGGCGCAGCATCGCGTCGGCATCCAATTCGTTGCCGCCGTCTGGCGTCGTGCGTACTTTGTACTTGACCTGCGCGTCGAGTCCCTTGACCGCGCGCGCATGTTCATCGAACACCATCGCGCGCGTGGACGACGTGCCAATATCGAGAGTCAGAACGAATTTCTGATTTCTGATTTCTGATTTCAGATGTGCCTCCTAGAATTTATAAGATCATCAATCATCAATCTGAAATCATAAATGGTTCGTGTCGTTCATCAGCATCACGACAAAATTATCGTCGCGCTTTTCAAAAATGTTGATGCACGCGTTGTCCTGGCGAATGCGCCACAACGCGTCGGTGGGGATGCCCAGGATTTTGCACAGCAACGCGTGGCAGACGACGCGATGCGACACGAGCGCAATCGTTTCGCCGGCGTGCTTGGTCGCCACATCTTCCAACAGATTGTCGAGCCGCGCGTGCACCATCTTGAGCGAACCGCCCTTGGGGAACTTGACCTTGCCGGGTGTCATACGCCATTTTTCGATGACTTCGGGAAACGCTTGTTGCGCCTCCTCGGTCGTCATCCCTTCGAGCGCGCCAAAATCAATATCGAGCAACCCAGGATGTTGTTGCACTTCGAGTTGTTGCGCCTCCGCGAGAGGTTTAGCGGTTTGCAACGCGCGTAGCAATGGACTCGCGTAAATCGCCGCGATTTTTTCGTTCGCCAAACGCGCGGCGATCTTTTGCGCTTGCGCCAATCCCGTATCGTTCAACGGCAAATCCGCGCGTCCGCGAAATCGTTCGACGCGATTCCATTCGGTCTGACCGTGACGGATCAGGATGAATCTGGTTTTCATTCTTTCTCCATTTTCGATTTCCGATTTTCGATTTGCGATTTTGCCCAATCGAAAAATCGGCAAACGAAAATCAGATCAACAACCAAAGCGCGATTGCGGCGACGATGCCCATGCCGCCGCCAAAGTAGAACGGCGCGGACGCGCCGAACGCGTTCCACAACCAACCGGCGAGCAACGAAGCCGGCAACAAACCGACGCCGACAAACGTCGCATGCAAGCCGATCAGCGTCGCGCGCATGCCAGCCGGCGCGATGTCGGACACGAGCGCCTTTTCGACGCCTTCGGTCAACGCATAGTACAAGCCGTACGTCGCGAACAAGCCCCACAGCGCGAGCGGACTGGCAATCGCAAAACCAAAATACACCACGCCGTACGTCAAATAACCCAGGACGAGCAAACGCTTGCGCCCGACGCGATCCGACAAACGTCCGAGGGGCCACGAGCCGAGCGAGTAAACGACGTTGAACACGAGGTACATCAAAATCGTCGTCGCCGTGTCAAAGCCGAGATCGTTGGCGCGCAACAACAAGAATTGATTCGACGAGTTGCCCAACGCAAAAATGAAAATGATCACCAAAAAGACTTTGAGTCGCCGGTCGAGCGCGTGCCAGTGCGTACCCAAGTTCGTCCACCAAGGTTCCTTTTTCTTCTGCGGCGCGGCGCGCGGCGCGATTTTCTCGCGGACGAGGAACAGCGCGAGGACGCCTAGTCCGGCGGGAACCAACGACCACAAAAAGATCGTGCCGAACTCGGTATGGTTCGATACGAACAACAGGTATGCGAGAATCACGCCCAAACTCGCGCCCGCGGTGTCGAGCGCGCGGTGCAAACCGAACGCGTTCCCGCGATTCTGCTCCGTCGTCGAATCGGCGATCAGCGCGTCACGCGGCGCGGTGCGGACGCCTTTGCCAAAGCGATCGCTCAACCGTCCGGCGAATACGATCTGCCACGACATAGAAAAGTACAGCAAGACTTTGCCCAGGGTGCTGAAGGCATACCCGCCAATCGCGATCGGCTTGCGGCGTTGCCAGCGGTCGGACCACGCGCCGGAAAAAACGCGGAGCAAACTCGCAATACTTTCGGAAAATCCTTCGATCAACCCAACAATTGCCGGCGTTGCGCCGATACGCGCAGAGGTGAGATAGAGCGGGAGCAGTGGGTACACCATTTCGGTGCTGACATCGGTGAGAAAACTGGCGATACCAAGAATGATAACGTTGAACAAATTGAACTCCTTTGGCAAGCGGTTGGATTATATACTGAAGCCCCACACGCGTCAAAGGAATTCACCTCCCTCTGGCTCCCCCCGCTTCGCCGGGGGAGAATGGGTGGGGGTTTCCTATTTTGCAAAAATCGCCAACTATGCTAGAATCGGGCAAGTTCCAAAAGAGAGGTAAGCCCATTGAATCAACGACCGACTAACTCATTTTTGCGCGCTCTCGACGCGCTCCTCGAAGGGCGCCCCGGCGCTTGGTTCATCAACATCGTCGCCATTCCCCTGATGATTTTGCTCATACTCGTACTTCCCCCGCTCGCTCTACCGCAGCGCGTGCTGAGCGCCGGTTATACCGGCATCGCCGGCAATCGCGGCGGCGGTGTGGCAGTCGAAGACGGCACCCAGTTGTCAATTCCTGCGAATGCTAGCAAGAGCGGCGTCAGTATCAAACTGTCGCGGATGACCCGCGACGCGTTCCTCAAGAGTTCGCTCGCCAAGGACTTGCCGATCATGCTCGACGTCAAGAGCGCGGCATATCAGCCGAGCATCCAAGGCGCCTTGCCGGCGCTCGCGATCATGTCTATCGTTTTGCCAGAGGAAATTGATCCGATCGCGACGCTCGACGTGTACGGTTACAACGGCAAAAAGTGGATCAAGATTCCATTTCAGATGTACCTCGAAGAGGATCGGCTTGAAGCGTACCTGACGAGCTTCGTGCCTAGCACGGTCGTCGTCGCGCAGACTCAAACGCAAGCGCCTGCTATCGGCACCGATGTCGCCGTCAAGAGTCCGTTGCCCGCGCCTGCCGCGCCGCTCATCGCGGAAATTACCCCGCTCGGCTTGACGATCGCGGTAGACGGTGGCGTTGCCGGGAGCGTGCCCGCGTTCCCCGAAGTGGGGTCGGGCAGTCCTTATCAAGTTCTGCCGACCATCGGCAATTTGGAAGGCGCACAATCGCGCGCCGATCTGGTCGAGGCGATGATCGGCGACAAGACGATTCGCGCGCAACACATCCAAGTGTTGGTAGACCTCGCGGTAGATAAATTGTATCCTGGGTTGAACGTGGATTATCAAGGCGTCAGCCCGGACATGCGGAATGACTTTACCACCTTCGTGCGCGAATTGGCGCAGGCGCTCCACGCCAAAGATAAAATCTTGAGCGTCACGGTACCCCTACCCGCGCAAAAAGCGCAAGATGCGTGGGACAGCGGTGCGTACAATTGGGACACGCTCGGGCAACTCGCCGACATTGTGCGAATTCCAATGCCCGCCAATCGCGGCGCGTATGCGAACGATCCATCCGAAGTGCGTTTGTACTTGCAGTGGGCAGTCGGGCGCGTGGATCGCTACAAGTTGCAGTTGATGGTCTCGATGATGAGCCGCGACGAGTTCGGCAATTCGTTCGCGCCGATTCCCTTTGCGAACGCGTCCAAGTTGATCGGACCGGTCGCCGTTCCGCCGACCAAGCCAGAGCCAGGCGACAAGGTCACGCTCGAACTGCCGAAACTGCGCGAAGGCGGTGGACTCAAGTTAGACGAGGCAAGCGGACTCTACACCTTTACTTACAAAGACGACAAGGGACAAGCACACACCGTCGCGCTCGAAAACGCGGAGAGTCTGGGGCGCAAAATCGCGCTCGCGCAAGAGTTCAATCTGCGCGGCGTCGCGTTGCGCGACCTGGGTCCCGACACCGTCGAGCCGCGCGTGTGGGACGCGCTCAAACAATATCGCGAATCGCAAAGCGTCGCGTTCAAAGGCGCGCCGGTCATTACCTGGCGCGTGGATGGACAGAACGTTGGCAAGTCGCCCGCCGGCGATCCCAGGTTTGTGTGGACCGCGCCGAATCAGCCGGGCGATTCACGCGTTGAAGCCGCACTCTCACTCGACGATGGCAGAACTTTAGCAGGCACAACTGGGAGTACGAACGTCAGCATCGCGCGCGCGCCCACGCCGGTGCCCACACCCGCGCCCGCGATTCCACGACCAACCGCCGCGCCCGTCGCACCTGCCGCCGTTGCCGCGCCGCCGAGCGCGTTTCGCGGCAAGAATTTGTTCGCGTATGGCGCACAGTTGAACTGGACGAACAGTGACAATAACGCGGAAATGTCCACGCTCAATTCGATGGGCTTTACCTGGGCAAAAGTTCAGATTCGTTGGTGCGACGCGGAAGGCGGCGGTAGAGGTAACATTGACTGGAGCCAGATGGATCGCTTGATCGGCGCGGCGCAGTCCAAAGGCATCAAAGTGATGTTCAGCGTTGTGTGCGCGCCAAACTGGTCGCGCGCGGATCGCGGTGCGGGCGGATCCGGTCCGCCGGACAACATGCAAGACGCGGCAGACTTTATGGGCAAAGCCGCCGCTAAATATTGCGGTGGCGCGCTTGGCGCGATTGAAGTGTGGAACGAACACAATCTGTTGACCGAGTGGCACGGTAAACAGATCAATGCGGCGCTGTATATGGACATGCTCAAGAAATCGTACACGTCCATCAAAGCGGCGTGTCCTGGCATCGTCGTCGTCTCTGGCGCGCCCACACCCACCGGCGTGATGAGCGACACGGCGATTGACGATGTCGTGTTCCTTCAACAGATGTACGCCAACGGTTTGAAACAATACTCGGATGCGGTTGGCGCGCACCCCAGCGGTTTCTGCAATGCGCCGGACGCAACGGTTGGCACGATGAATCCGTGCGGTGGGCAATACGGAAACCATCGGTCGTTCTTTTTCCAAGACACGATGAAGGCGTACCGCAACGTGATGGTTGCCAACGGCGACGGAGACAAACAAATCTGGCCCACCGAATTCGGTTGGGGCGTGCATTCCAGTCCGCATCCGGGGTACGAGTACGAAAAATTCATATCCGATGGTATTCAAGCCCAGTGGCTCGTCAAAGCATATCAGATGATGAAGGCATGGGGCTGGGTCGGCGTTGCGATTCTATGGAATCTCGATTTCATGGATATGAACAACGAGACCGGCGCGTTCCACGTCGTCGGTCGTCCGGCAAAAGATGCGTTAGCCGGCATGCCGAAATAGTGACTTGATCGAGTAAGCAAATCGTCAACCGGCGCGCGCCGCAAGGTGCGCGCCGGTTTTTGCTTTGACGCGTCATTATGCGTGATGTATAATGCGCCCGATGGAGGAGGCGAAATGCAAACGATAAACAAGTTGACCGTTTCACAGCTTGAGACATTGATCGAACGGGTCATCGAACGAAAGATGCTTGAACTGTTCGCCGATCCGGATCGAGGTCTTGAATTGAAACCAAGTGTCAAGGCAAAATTGCGTCGTTCAATTGCGGCGACACGCCGTGGTACGCGTGGAATCCCAGCAGAACAGGTCGCCAAAGAGTTGGGCTTGAAATGGTAAAGCCGTACGCGGTTGAATTCGGACCCGAAGCGCGTGAATCTTTGCGCCATTTTGGAAAATCGGACAGTCAACGCATCTTGAACAAGATCAAGTGGCTCTGTGAAAACTTGGATGATGTATCCCAGGAATCCTTGTCCGGCGAGTTCAGAGGATTGTTCAAACTTCGAGTCGGAGACTATCGCGTCGCATACACACTTTCACATGAAATGCGGTTGATCACGATTCACTTGATTGACCACCGACGTAGTGTTTACAAACGCCGGTAGTGGGGCGAAATAGTCATGTGGTTGAGTAATCAACGGTGTGTGCGACGAAACACATCATCGCTTCGCGACACTGCCTCGGACTGGTTGAGGAGAATAGTATGGCAATGATGGTCCGCAAACAAGTCCATCTTAAAAAAAGTCAAGCCGCGACATTGAAACGCCAAGCGCGTTTGCGCGGGGTCAGCGAAGCCGAATTGATTCGCGAAGCGATTGAACGCGAGGTTATCGCCCTAGCGCGCCCCCAAACTGCAACTTGGACAAAGGAACGCGCCTACATTCAATCGTTGATCAAGCAAGGTCCGGTTCCCGGCAAGCGAACGTGGACACGCGAGGAACTATATAAATACGGAGACCCGTCAGGTCGCTTGCGCGAAAACTGACGGGTCTTGATTTTATCGCCGCGTTTTGCGGCGCAACATGCCGTCTCACTTTCTTTACGCCCGCCGCTTTTCAAATTTTTGGATTTGGGTATAGTATTCTTCTAACTCTTGGGCATGGTGCAATAGTTCCGTTAAGCTCGACCGCGATTTGATCCGCATTGCCTGCTCGTACAGGTCTTGATACATCTGCCACTTTTCGTCCGTCGTGTAACGCCCGCGTTGCAAGACCTGGGTCACGAATTTTTCCTCGTTCCACGCTTGATAATACGCGAGCGCAGCGCGCCATACTTGTTGATCCATCGCCGGCATTTTTTTCCTCGCGTGTGATTATAGTACGCCCCGCGCGGCGCTGCCAACGCGTTTGCGTTTCTCTTAACCTCGTGTATACTTTGGCTATGAATCATATAGACCCCACGCTCGTTTTTACGCAACACAAATCCGGTTTTGCCGCGATTGTCGGCAAGCCGAATGTCGGCAAGTCCACACTCGTCAATCGGTACGTCGGCGCAAAAATCGCAATCGTCTCGCCCAAACCGCAGACGACGCGACGCGCGCTGCGCGGCATCCTCACGCGTCCGGACGCGCAAGTTATTTTCGTGGACACGCCCGGCATCCACAAACCCTTGCACAAGCTCGGCAGCACGATGGTGCAAGCCGCGACGCGAACGATCAACGATGTGGACGTCGTTGTGTTCGTCGCCGATGGTTCGCACCTGCCAACCGAGGAAGACATCCATATCGGTCGCTTGCTCAACGATAAATGCCGCGCGCCGGTTTTGCTCGCGCTCAACAAAATGGATTTGCTCAAACCCGAACATGTACAGGAAAACACCGAAGCGTTCTGGTCACTCATCAAGCACGAAGATTGGATGCGCGTTTCGGCTCAACGCGGCGACAACTGCGATAAACTGCTCACGCAAATTCTCGCGCGCTTGCCGGAGGGTCCCGAACTTTATCCCGCCGATCAAGTGACCGATCAGAATTTGCAAATGATGGCGTCCGAGTTGATCCGCGAGCAAGTGCTCAAACACACACGCCAGGAAATTCCGCATTCGGTCGCGGTCGCGATTGAAGAATGGCAAGACCGCCGTGACGATCTCACGCACATCGGCGCGACGATTTACGTGGAACGCGATACGCAAAAAGGCATCATCATCGGCGCGCGCGGCGCGATGCTCAAACAAATCGGGCAGGACGCGCGCAAAGAAATCGAAACCTGGGTCGGGCACAAGGTGTTTTTGGAACTGTGGGTCAAGGTCTGGGAGAAATGGCGCGAGCGCGGCGATAGTCTGCGCGAGCTGGGATATTCGAACGAATAATGCAGTAGGGGCGACGCTTGCGTCGCCCCTACTGCATTTATCCAATCAACAACCCACCCTCGGCGAGCGCATTCACGTCTGCGCGCGTCACGCGCTCGCCCACAAGCAACGGCGGCAGAAGCAAATCTACCACATTCGTCTCGCGCGATTTCACGCACCCAGGCGCGCCGATGATTGGGATATCCAGTAAACCTTCGCAAGGTTTGTACGCGAGCAACAACAAATTCCCCGGCTCCACCGGCGCGCCGTACACCTCGATCATGCCGCCGGCGTTTTGAATGCCCCGCGGCGTTACGTCGTTCGCATCCATGATCGAAGTTTCGCCCGCAATCACAACCAATTGCGCGCCGCCGCCGATCACCCCGCCCAATGTCCCCGCGAGCGCGTCCGCGTCTTCGTCCACGTACGCTTCGGCGATCACCCGCGCGCCCAGGTCTTCGAACCGCGCGCGGAGCGGCGGCAGAAAAATTTCTTCGACGCGCGCGCGCGCGTTCTCGCTCCCGGTCAGAACAATCGCAACGTCAGAACGCGCGACCGGCGTGATGCTCAACACTGCGCCGATGTCGTCTGCCGTGCGCAGGGTCGCTTCGGGCAACGCGAGTCCAACCGTCTTGAGCGTCGCAATCATTTTCTTCGGCGCGACGCGTGTGAATCCCAGTATCGTCGCGAGCGTAACGCCGTCTAATTCGTTGATGCGTTTTAACGCGTCCCGATTCACGCGCAAAAAGCCGGCATGATTCGCGTAAAGATTTATTCTGCCCCCGCTCGGCTTGCTCGCCTCGATATGATTGCCGATGAGCGTGCGCGCCAGTCGCGTCGCCGCGTCATCCTCGCGCACGTCGCCTGGTTCGAGCATCGCCGCGTACACCGTCGTCTTGCCGAGCGCGCGAATTTTCGCGATATCGTCCGCGTTGAGTTGACGACCTTTCGCCAACACCTTGCGCCCGTCCGCGCCCGTGATATTGTGGACGAGAATCGCGCCGAGCGCGTCATCGAGCGGAATATTTCGCAACTGCATATTTCCCTCATTTCCCTGATTTCCCTGATTTCCCTCACCCAGGAAATCAAGGGAAATGAAGGAAATGAGGGAACTCAAGGAACTAACCTTTGATCACCGCGAGCGGTTCAAGCCGCGCGACTTTTTTGCCGATGCCGGCGCGATGCACGACCTCGACGACGCGCGACACATCTTTGTACGCTTGCGGCGCTTCTTCCGCGAGACCCGGCATCGAGCCGGCGCGAATGACGATGCCGCGCGCGCCCAGTTCCTCGCGCAGTTGTTCGCCGCGCACCTCGCGTTTCGCGCGCGCGCGACTCATCACGCGACCCGCGCCGTGACACGACGAGCCGAACGTTTGCTCCATCGAACCGGCGGTGCCGATCAACACGTAGGACGCGGTACCCATCGAGCCGGGAATCAGCACCGGTTGCCCGATGTCGCGCAGATCGCTCGGCAACACCGGCGACCCAGGACCGAATGCGCGCGTCGCGCCTTTGCGATGCACGCACACCTTGACGCTCACGCCGCCAAGCGTGTGCTCTTCAATCTTGCCCATGTTGTGCGCGATGTCGTAAATCTGGAACAGCCCGAAATTTTTAACGACGCCGGCAAACACCTCTTCAAACGAGCGACGAATGTGATGCGCGAGCACCTGGCGATTCGCGAACGCAAAATTCGCGGCGCACGCCATCGCTTTGAAGTACGCTTGCCCTTCGTCTGACTCGAACGGCGCGCACACGAGTTCACGATCGGGCAATACGATTTTGCGCGCAGCGTCGCGCACGACGCGTTGAAAATCGTTCACGTAATCGGTGCAGACTTGATGACCCAGCCCGCGCGAGCCGCAGTGAATCTGCGCGACGATTTGTTCGGGGAACAAGCCGAGCGCGTCCGCGACAGCGTCATCGTACACCACCGCAACGCGATCCACTTCGATAAAGTGATTGCCCGCGCCGAGCGTGCCAAGTTGATGCTTGCCGCGTTCCTTGGCGCGTTTGGAAACGAACGCCGCGTCCGCGTGATACATGCGCCCGCGTTCCTCGGTGCGATCCAGGTCTTCTTGCCGCGCAAAACCTTTTTTGCGCGCCCACTCGGATCCCGTTTCCAACACTTCGTCGAGGTCTTTGAAACCAAGGGAAACGCTTCCCTCCGACCCGACGCCGCTCGGACAATTTTTGTACAGCGCGGTGGCGAGGTCTTTGATCTGCGGTGCGATTTCTTCCGCGCGCAACTCCGACGCGAGCAGGCGGACGCCACAGTTTGAAACGACAAAACCGTTGGCGATGAAATTATGATCGTGATGCGCGACGGTGAAATCGTACACCGCATCGTCGAAGGGAACCACTTCGACGCATGCAATGCGCGACCAAACCATTCCACTTGCGCCTAGCCCGGTAGTAGCCCGAGCGCGATATTCGTCGAACATCGCAAAGTTGGTGGCGACACGCGGCGCGGTGTCGCGTCCTTCGTACAACGAACGTTCGATAAATCGTTCGTTGACCTCCGGCGTCGTGAGCCGCGCAAAGATTTCTGCGCGCGCAACGCCAGCCCCTTGCATCACCACTGCATCCGCGGCGGCGCGCGCGCGGCGCGTTACAATCTCGCGCTTGTGTTTGATATATTGCAGCGCGACGTTAGCCAACGCGCGGCGAGACTGATTGTATTCGAACCCGACCTTGCTCCAAAGATTGATCAAACTCTCCGGCTTGGACGACAATACAAGGCGCAAACGATGCGATTCATTCTCGATGCGCGTGCTGATCGTTTTCGTCTCGACGCCAAACTCGGCAAGGAGTTCCGATACCGCGCGGATAAATCGTTTGCCGCTGGCGACGAATGGTTCGCGCTTGGTCATCGAAAGCATTGGCGTGTAAAAGTTATAGTTCCGCATTTTGAATGGTTTGGGTGCGGATAACTCTGCGCCAAACAACGCGGCGAGGAACAACCGCTTCTGCCACAGCGGCGCGGACATCAACCAAGTCGGCATTTCGAAATCTTGACGCGTCTTGTTGCCGACCGGCGCGCCCAGCGCGGCGCACAGCGCGGCAAACGCGGAACTGCTGACTTTGAACGCCGTCTCGGTCGTCTCGATTTGGTAATCGGCGTAAAACGTTTTGATCGCGTGGTTGCGCTCACGCGCATAGATACGCGATGGAGTGAAACCTAGTGCCTGCACGTCAGCGCGAATCTTTTCCAAATCTTCCGGCTTGCCCCAGAACCAAGTAATCCCATTGCCGCGTTTGCCGGCGAAATAAATCGTGCCATCGCCCCAAACGTAACCGAGCAAACGGAGCAAATGGGGTATCTGGCGCGCGGTCAGACGCAAAGGCAACAAACCGCGACGATTCAACTGATTGAGAATTTGCGTGTCGGAATTGCCGCGCGAATCTTTATCGTGCAGTTTGAGTATTCGCAAAATCGCTTCGCGATCCACGACGATTTCGTCGGATGGTTTTTCAAAAGGCACGCCGGCAAAAGGATAGAGCGCAACGCAATCCCCCGGGCGAATGTTCGACAATGCGACCATTCCTTCCGGCGTCCAAAATGGATGATCGCCCGTTGCTGTGATCGTGTCGCCGGTATCAGTCGTGACGCGGTAAACGCGCGCGCGGGGCTTGAGTTTGAGAAAGCGAACGATGCGCGTGTCCATCGCGCGTTCGTGCGAGAAATCTTGGCAGACCAGCGTATCTTGTTGCCAACTCGACTCCATCTCGGCAATCGGAACCGTATAACCAAAGTGGTGCAGAACACGCGAATCGCCGGCAAGGCAGTTGATATCGTACCCGATCGCACCCGGCGAAATCACGCCGTCCGGCATTTGCGTGGCGAACACGCCGCCGACCGGCGCGCCGTACCCTTGATGCACGTCCGGCATCGCGATCGCGTACTTGACGACGCCGGGCAAGGTCGCGGTGTTGACGAGTTGATTCACCGATTCGTCCTGCAACGCGTCTTCCACCAATTCTTCGTCCGCGTACAGCCGCGCCGGCACACGCATATCTTCGCGATAATTCTGCGGCACCTGCCAGACATTCTCGCTAATGCGTTCGAGGTCTTGTTTGCGAATCATGTTACCTCCAGCAATCAGTCAACAGTCAACAGTCAACAGTTAACGCGACAAACTATTCACTGTTCACTGTTCACCGTTTACTGCCCACTGCCCTACACATCCACCACCACCACCGCTTGCCAGCCCTCACGCGTTTCCTCGATCTTCAAATTATGATACGTGACTGCCTTGATGACCTTGTCCATCGCGATGCGCGGCGAGCCGAACACGCGCGCGCGTAATTCGGTTGGCGTGAGCATTTCGATTTCGAATCGCGTGTACGTTTCGCGATGCGATTCTTGGAACCACAGTAATTCGCTCAGCCAGGTAACGAAAAGCGCTTCGAGATCTATCGCGCTCAATTTGATTTCGCGCGCGATTTCCGGCGCGTCGTCCGCGGCGCGCGCACCTTGCAACGCAAACAACGCGTGCGCCGCGTTCGCGAACAGCTCGCGCGGATCGCGCCCGAACGCGCGAAACGACCAATCGGCAGTGTGGGGAATTTCTTCAAAACGTTTCATCACGCGTATTATAGCACAGACACAATAGTTGAGTCTTGCAAAGGTTTGAAGGCGCGATTCAACGCGAATCAAATTAGGCAGCGAGAGACGACTAGAGTGGGAAGGTGTTTGATAACCTTTGCAAGGATGGACTTGTTAGCGCGGGATGATTAAGGTTTGTCCAACGTAAATGTTGTAATTCGAAAGACGATTCGCCGCCATGATCGCTTCGACCGAGGTGTTGTATCGCCGCGCAATCGAATAGAGTGTGTCGCCGGCGCGAACAACATAGGTGGTGGACGCGGGCGACAACGTTGGAATGAAGGTTGCGGTTGCCGCCGCGGTGGACGTAGGCAGTGGAGTAAAAATCAACGTGGGTGTGGGCATGAGTAGCGCCGTTGGCGGCGGCAGCGCCGGTGTCGCGACAACGGGCGGTCTGGTCGGCGCGGGCGCGGTCGGTCGCGGCGTCGCGGTTTCCGGCGCGGCGGCGGACACCATCACGAGTTCCAGAGTCAGCAGCGCATTCTTCTCGCCTTGCGCCAAATCGAGTACGGTGACGAGGACGCCGGGAATCTGTGTTTCGCGGATACGCGAGACAAACTCGACGAGTTGATTCGACGAGCCACGCGCCTGCAAACGCACCGTCGTCACGCGAAATAAATCTGCGCCCGCCCCGGTCGGCGCGCCTTGTGGCGCGCGCGTCGGCGTGAAAGTAACCGGCGGGCGTGTGGCAGTGGGACTGAGCAACACAGTTGGTTGGCTGGTTTGGGCTGGCGGCGCGGCGGGCGCGGCAGGAACTGTCGGCGTGATGGTGCGGGTGGCAGTTACCAGTGGAGTGGGCGTAGGCGGCGCAACACCCGCGCGCACGCTCGTCTGCAAATCAATAATCGTCACGTGACTGTCATCCGCGTAAAGATACAACCGTTTGATGTAATCGCTGATTTGCGCGTCGGTCAGAAATACTTTGGACGCGGCGACGAGCGTCGCGCGCGCATTGTTCAATTTAGTTTGTAAACTGTCCGGGCTTTCGGGCAAAATCCCGCGCGCTTGGGCGGCTTGGCGCGCATCCGTCACCTGGGACGCGAGTTGATTGCGCGTGTTGAGCGTGGGAGCAACGAGCGACGTGTAGAAATACAAATAGCCGAACCCAATCGCGATGATAAAGACGCCAGCGAGAATCGCGTAAAGATTTCTTTGCAAGTAATCTGCCGTGCCCGCCGGCAGCGACGGCAAGCGGAGTGTGGGCAGTCTCATTGCAGTTTCAACTCCAAGACCAACGTGAACTTGATCGTCATCGGGTCGGCGTGAACCACGCGCGCGTCGTCACGCGTCCCAGGAATGAACGCGGCAAGTTTGAACGCGGGATCGCGGAACGCGCCCGGCGCTTTGGTCGCGGTCGGCGTGAAGGTGCTCGTCGGCGTTGGCGTCGCGGTTGCGGTGTGCGTGGGAGTGGGCGTCACGGTGACGGTTGCCGTCGGCGTCGGCGTGGGAATGCGCTCCTCGACTGTGATGCGGTACGTCTTGTCGCTGCCAAACACCGGCAAGCGATTCGATATGGTGACGAACGCGAGTTCGTTCGCCCCAGTTTGCACGAACGAAACGTACGATTCGTACGGGCGGTTCGGACGATCATCATTCTCGTAACTTTGTCCACCGACGCGCACGCGCAGAAATGTGTCCACGCCCATCGCGAGATCGAACGTGTAGATATCGTACTGGCGTCCGCTCTTGGCTTCAAACCAAACGACGTCAAAATCGCCGTTGGGATAAAAATTGTGCAGTTGCGGCGCGAACATGAAAAGCGGTTTGGCTTCGGCTTCCGAATTGTCCGGCTCGTACTGGTCGCGCGGTTCAGTGGTGCTTGTCGGTGTGACAGTAGGCGTCGGCGTGTTCGTCGGCGTGCTCGTGAGTGTGGGCGTCACGGGCACAGTCGTGACCGGCGCACGCGGCGTCGGCGATGGGAACGGCGTGCGCGAGGGAATTTGGGTCCACGTGGCGGCGGGTGTGGGGACGACGGTCGGCGTGCGCGTTTGGGTGACGACCGGCATGGACAGGAATTGTTGCGATTGAATCGTGACACGCGTGAAGAGTTTCGATTGCTCGAGTGAACTGACGTACCCAAGCAGAACATCATCGCGCGCGGCTTGACCGTTGACGATGATCGAATTGTTGGTGAGCGTGAGCGAATTGATTTCGAGAAAGTTGGAATCGTACTGTTGGATCGCCGCCATCACTTGCGGCAAATTGGGACGCGGCGCGGCGAGGGTGGGATAAACGAGATTGACTTGCGCGAGTTGCGCCTGCGCTTGCGCGAGCGGCGTGAGCACGCGCTGCGCTTCCGGGAACGGCGTCGGCACGCTCGTCAGCACGGCGCGCAAAGCGGACAACTCGCTGCGGAGACTGCCCGCGTCTTCGGTCAGCGTCGCGGAAAAAAAATACAGCGGCAAAAAGAAAAAGCCCATCCCGACCGCCACCAACCAAAGGATGAGCGTAGTCCGCGTCAGACGACGCGCAGTGGTTGGCTCGGGTGTCGGTGTGGGAGAAGGAGGCGGCTTGGACGCCGCGGCAGGGCTGGGATTTTTCGGTTGCATCGCGCCCACATTGTAGCCGATTTATCCTCGGCGCGCAATGGCGTCCTTGAGCGTCTGCGCCGCGCTTTTGGCATTCGCGATCAAAACGTCTACGTTGATTTCGGGCAGACCCTTGCAGAAATTTTCGAGCGCGGCGAGCGACGTGTCTTCTTCCTCGAACAAACTCGCGAGGTCGCCCAAACCACCGTCCTCTTGCTTTTCTTCCTCTTCCTCTTCTTCCTCTTCTTTTTTCTTTTCTTCTTCTTTCGCGGCGTCTTCGTTCTTCTGCTCGACCACGTCGGGCGTCCCCGCCACTGGCGCATCCAGGTTCACATCGGCAAGTAGCGCTTCGAGTTCTGCGGCGGACGCTTCCGTCGCGACCACGTGCTCCTCGTCGGCGTGTTCGGAAGCCGGGCGAATACGTTCGCGAATGTACGGGACGACGATGAGCACGAGCGCGGCGAACATCGGCGAGAGTGAGAGCAACAGACTGAGCAAGAACGCCGGTTGTCCAAACAACAACGGCACATACGACGTTTGCGAAACCGGCGGACGCACGGTGTCGGCAAGCGCGACGAGTCGTTGGCGACGCGTGGCATCGTTCACCTCGCGCTGCATCGCGTCGAGCGTGCGCGCGATGTCTTCGGGACGCGCGCCGGCAAGATCGCGTTGCGCCTGAAGCGCGTCGCCGGTGCGCGCGTACTTGTCCGCGATCATCGAGAGGTACATTCGTTCGTATGCCGGCGACGATTGCCACGCCGCGCGCGTCGGTTGATTTAGCGAACCGATCACCCAACCCGTCAGCAACGCGAGCAACACGAGCGCGACAACACCCAGGATCAGCACCAGCGTGCGACGCGATACCTTGAGCGATTGTCGCCGCGCTGGGCGCGGCGGCTCCAGCGGCGTGGTCTCGTTGACCGGCGCACTGGAGTCGGGCGCCATTTCCAACATGCGTTGGAGACGAATGTCGGCGGCGGTTGAGAAGGCGTCGTTCTTTTGCGTTGTCACGTTGAAAGAAGGAGTTGCCATTGTGTTTCAGTCAGGAACGTTATCTACCCAGCCCATCCTTGCGAAGGTTGAGCAATCACCACGAACGCTAAATCACCAACTTGACAAGCGACGGACCAACAAGAACCAGAGCGCCGGAAATGATCAGCAGAATTCCCGCGTAGAAAATGGTCTTGATGATGTGCGAGCCTTCACTCGCGACGACCGCGAATGCGTTGACGAATGCGAGCATAAACGTCATGCCCAAAATCATATCGGTCAGAAAATTGATCTGCGCGGCGTTGAACTGGAACATCCCGCCCAAGCCCATACTCGATAACGCGCTCGTGCCACCGGCGTCCCGCATGACCGCTTCCATCCGCACGGTGAACTGCGCTAGAATCCCTAGCAGAAAGACCATCAACGCGGACATCACACCGTGCATCACGATGATGAGCCACGCGAAGGTTGCCGCAACGCCCCGGCGTTTCTCGCGCAACATCGCGGTCTTCATCGCGAATTGGCTGGTCAAAATGCCGGCGCGTTCGGGGTCGCCGCCCAAGCCCACCGCTTCAGTAAATACACCAGTCGCTTGCTCGGCAAGTTTACTGCCCGTTTCCGTCGCGAACATATCCCAGCACAAGCGCGGTTTGCCGAATGCTTTCAAGCGCAAATCCAACATCCGAATATCCGGCTTGAGCGTCGGGAACGATTCGAACCGCAACGTCGCAATCGCTTCTTTGAGCGTCGTGCCCCGCGAGGTTGCCGCGCCGCCAACCGAGCGCAGGAAATCACTGATCTCACGGTCTTTGCGCTGAGTCTTGCCTTGCGATTGATTGTACACAAGACCAATCGGCGTGACAATGAGACCAAAGGCAATCAATGCCCACCCCTTGTTGAGGTTCAGAAAATAGACCAGCGCGACTGGCACGAGGATACTGAACGGAATCAGAACGCGCGCTAGTGTCAGCGTTAGCTTTTGTTGCTTGGATCCTTTGTGAAGCGCCACGTCGAGCACTTCTTGTGGCGACGTGCGGAGCATAATCCACGCGACGGCGAACGCGCCGCCAATCGAAACGATAATCATGCCTGCCATCGTGATGGGACTCATCGAATAGATCATTGTCGAGACCATAATCATGATCACGATGAGTGCGGCAGACACGGTGACCGAAGTGTACGCGTCGGTCCATTTCTTCAGACTCTCGAGTTTTGTTTCGTAATCGTTGCCGTACTGCTCACCCAGCACACCAGCTTCGCGCGTGAGAAACCCAGGAAGCGGTTCGCCGGAGCGCAATGCATCGGAGAGGCGGAGCAAAAATGTTTTCACTTCTTCCGTCTTGGCGCGCTCGCCCACCATCTGCACCGCGTCGGGATAATTAAAGCGCATATTCGTGACGATCTCGTCCACTTCTTTGAAAAAGCGCGCCGGCGTGCACGGGAGTTTGCGCGCCAATTCGAACACCTTGCTGCGCGAAACGCCCGCCGTCGCGGTGGCAGACATATAAGTCAATTGATAGAACATGTCGAAGGGACTGATTTCCTCAAAGTAGTCCCTGGCGCTGTGCTTCGGCGAGGACGGCGAAGACGTCATAGAAATTCTTCAACTTTCTTTCGACGTGCAAACGTTGTAAAATTTTGGCGCGGCGTTTGAGTTCGGTGTAGATGACTTTTTTCTTGAAGGGCGGAATACCGCGCTTGAGCGCGACTTTTTCTTCGAGCAAGTAACTGTTCATAAAGCCCGGAAAGTCGAACGTGTCCGTCGCGGGATTCCACTTGAACGTTTCGATGAACGAAAAACTTTCCGAGGGCGGGTCATAGCCGACGATTTCGTTGATGCTGGTTACACGCCGCGCCATGCCGCGCCCGGCGATTTTGACCGCGGCTTGGATCAGCACCACGTCGAGAATATCCACGTACGATTTCGGAATGTTGATCGGATCGCCGGTCAAACGTTGAATCAGTTTCTCCACCGACGCCGCGTGGAAGGTGGACATGACGCCGTGACCGGTCTGCATCGCTTGAAACGCGATCGCGCCTTCTTCACCGCGGATCTCGCCCACGATGATGCGGTCGGGGCGTTGCCGCAGCGCGGCTTTCAGCAGATCGAACATGCCGACTTCGGAGCCAGTGTGCTCTTTACCCGAACCGCGCGTCGTCTCGCGGATCCAGTTCTTGTGCGGCACTTGCAACTCCGGTGTGTCTTCGATGCTGACGATTTTTTTGTCGGAACGAATGAACGTGGTGATCGCGTTCATCGTCGTCGTCTTGCCGGACGCGGTCGCGCCGCAAACGAACATGTTCATGCCTTCTTCGAGGACGAACGAGAGATACGCCGCCATCATGTAATCCATCGTCCCGAACTCGATCAACTCGGTGATGCTGACCGGCACGTCGGAAAATTTACGGATCGTAAAGTTGCTGCCGCGCTTGCTCACGTCCGTGCCATAGACGATATTGATACGCGAGCCGTCGGGAAGCACCGCGTCCACGATCGGATTGCGAACGGTGACGGGGCGCTTGATCCACTCGCCCATCCAAATTACAAAGTCGTCCACATCGTCTTCGGTCGCAAAGTTGATCGCGGCTTGGATGCTTTTGAAAATTTTGTGCTCGATGAAAATGAAACCAACGCCGCTGCACGATATATCTTCGATGTAGGTATCGAGCAGGAACGGGGCAAGCAAGCCGAAACCGATTTTATCGCGCAAGAGCAAGTACTTGAGCGCCTCCATCTCGCGCGGCGTCACGATCACCTTGCCCAGGTGTGTGAAATTGTCTTTGCCGTTCGATTTGCCGTTGCCGTTGCCATTCGACTTGGCGTTTGCCGCGGCAGTCGCGGCGGCTTGTCGTTTCACCAACGCCAGAGGGTCTACGAATGTACTCTTGTCAATCGCTTCGAGCAATGCCGCGCGTTTATCATCGGTCGTTTCCGCCGCGCCGATCTTTTCCACATAGTCGAGCAATTTTACTTCGAGTTGTGGGATGATCTCGTCGAGATTGACGACGAGGTGCGGTTCGATGGGAATATACCTATCACGTTCACCTTTAGGGTCGGGAAAGATATGGACGTACAATCCTTCCTTGATCGGATAGATGAGGTTGCGCTGTTCCAAACTCGACATATCGCGCGAGAGTTTGGGATAAAATTCCGGCACGCCGACTTGGTCCATCGGCAGCCAATGGAGATAGTCAAACAGCGTCGGATTTTCCTCGCACGCTTTACGCAGGGCTTTGGAAACCGCGTTGATCGGACAACGCGTTCCGTGATCGCACTGAATATCATTGGGCTGTTCGAACGGCAAAACGACACGACCACCCATAATGGTTTATCCTTTGGCTTTGTTGATCGGAATGACCCGAATGCCCCAACCGGGTTCGACTTCGAAACTGATAATGTTGCCAGTCGTTTGCTCCGCGCCGCGCACCTTGGTCACTTCGAGCGTCTTGACGAGTTTGTTGCCCACTTCTTCGGTGCGGAGTTGCAAGTGCGCGTCGCACAATGAACGCAAGCGGGTGAGCAACTCGCGCGTGAGACCATGCGTGTGAATGATGACCATGACGGTCGTGCCTTCCGCGCACATGCGTTTACTGTCTTCGAAAAATCCCAGCACTTCTTTATCGGACGAGTTTGGAATCGAAGAGGTGAGCGAGTCCACCAAAATCATCTCGCGCCCTTTTTCGTTTTTCATGGCTTTGAGCAGGGTCGGCGGCGCTTCACGACCGAGACGCGCCGTCTCGATCGGAAAGATGCGAAGTTTGTCGAGCAAGAGGTAATCGAGAATGTCCATGTTCAAACTACGCATCTGTTTGACCAGACTCTTGACCGTGTTCTCGCTCGAAAAGAGCGACAGTTTGAGTCCGTCTACCAAACAACCGTACATCATTTGTTGCGAAAGCACGGACTTGCCCGCACCCGAATCGCCTTCGATCAACGTGAGCGAACCGAACGGCACGCCGCCGCCCATTTTGTTGTCGAGGTCATAGTTGCCGGTGGAAATCAGTTTGCTCTTGAGGTCGTCGTCGCTCTTGAGCAGGGGCTTGATCTTGGTGATGAGTTCAGCCGGCGCAAAGGGCTTGATCAGAAAATCGTCAACGGACGATCCCGGACCGATTTCGAGATTTTCGAGTTGACTCTCGTCCGCGATCATCACGATGCGGATGTGTTCCGTCGCGGGGTCTTTGCGGAGCGCCTTGGCAACGTCATTGCCTTTTTGCGAAGGCAATTTGAAATCTACGAGCACAAGGTCGGGTTGTTCGCGCCGCGCGGCGCGCAAACCGGCAGGACCATCCGTGGACGCGATGACAGCATTGCCGTCCTCTTCCAACGGATAGCGCGCCAATTCGACCAACTGCAAATCATTCTCGATCAGTAGAATTTTCTTCTTCTTGGTTGCCATAACGCTAGTTTATCCGAAATAATCAGAGGTCGCGCGATAGCGTGGGATTGAATCGCTCGACCTCTCGAATCGTTCCTGCCGTCACGCGTCAGCGAGCGCGGCGAACCTTCTCCGCGTTGTGTTAGGAATAGTATAACGTGCGTGATTGCGTCAAACAATAGTACAAGTTACTTAAGGACTCGAATCCTATCGCGCGCCGCCCTGGTACACCTTGTTGCGGCTAACGGTGATTTTCATTCCATCGTGGAGGTTTGCGCCGTGTTGGTCAATCACGTTCAAACCGGTCTCGTCAATCGCATTTTCAATCGAATCAATGTTGACGCCTTGCGGCAACACCCAGCGTAACGCGCTCCGCACGGTTTGATTCTCGTCTACCTGGATAGTGACGTGATTATCTTTCCACGCAAAGTACACATAGACTTGAACATTTTTGGTTGACATCGCGATGCTCCTGAACTATAGATGTTGAGGTTTGATATTAGAATTGGATTTGGTCGAGACGTTGCACGCTTCGCGAACGTCTCGACCAAATCTGAAATTCCAAATCATTTTCTTAACGTACATAGTACTCGACAAGAGAGATGTTTGGGCAACTCAACTCTACGCCGGCTCATCGCTTAGTTGGGCTTGCTCCACTCCGCGCGCCCGCTCCGAGATGGCGAGCCACCGACGCAGACGTACCACTTTTTCCGAAAGCGTGTACGCCACTTCGAGCGCGGCGTGCGCCGAGAACGTACTGGGCAGCGGCGGCACGATGACCTTGGGCATTTCAGGCAACATACTTTCGAGCACGCTCAAACGGATGCGCTGATCTTCGCTCAACCCCAGTTCGCGTTGTTCGACCGGGATCGGAACTTGCTCGTTGGCTTGCACTCCGATGAACGCGCCGATCTCGCGCTGAACCGGTTCGATGACGAGCGCGAGCAGGCGTTCGTTCTCGCTCAACAGATCGCCAAACGTTTCCCGATCAATATCCGAAAGAAAAATGCCGTGCCCCGGATGCGAATGCACCCAGGCAATCATCGTGACTTGGGGAAAAATTCCCAGGTCACCGAGCGCGAATTTGAGCAGCGCGAGATATTTCATCTCGAACGCGCAGTACGCCGAGTTGCTCCGATATTGCGGCGGAAAGACTATTCCCTTGAGATACGCCTCGCCGGATTTCATGTACGTGCCAATGCCAATCCCGCCCCATTCATCGCGTTCGAGATTGCCGGCAAATTCCAAGGCGGCTTGATAGACGCGTGTATCAATTACGCATTTTCGGACCGGCGGTTTCATGGATCGTCTCCGTGAATGGTCTCTTCGAGCATCTGCCAAAATCGTTGCGGATGTTCACACGCGCCTTTTTCGTGGACCGGGCACGGCGTCGCGATCCGACATTTTTCGACCGCGTTCTCTTTGCCCAGGAAACCCAGGTGATGATCCACGCGCGCAGCTGGTTTCGCCAACGCCAACAGCGCGAGCAACGTTTGCCAACTCGCAATCGCGGCGGTCGTCGTGACGAGCGCCGCGCCGACTTCCGGCGCGTTCGCATCCTCGCGCGTGCACGAGAGATGCGCTTCGTCCATACTCATCGTTTGCGCGACCGTGCGCCCGCGCGCTTGCTCCCAACGACAAAGCAGACAGCCGTGCTTGGCTGGCTCGATCACCTCGACATCACCGTTAAATCCATCTGACCCGCCATTGACGAGCGGCACAAAACTCAACGCCGCCCATTCGCTGAACACATAGCGCGCGCGAAAGTTGTCGAACGTACTGATCGCCAGATTCGCGTGCGCCATCAACTCGGCGTGCGTGACCACTGTCGTCGCTTGAATCTCTTCGAGCAACGCGGTGACGGTGAGCGCGGGATTGATCCGGCGCAGCGCGCGCGCCGCCGCATGCACTTTCGGCGCGCCAATCGCGCTATCGTCGTACAGCACCTGGCGATTGAGGTTGTGATTTTCAACTTGCGTGTCGGCGTCAAACACGACAAGTTCGCCGGTGAAATCCGACACGGCGAGCAACGCGGCGACCCAAGTACCCAGCCCGCCGATCCCGCCGAGCACGACGCGCGGCGCGTGCGGCGCGGACAACGCGATCGGCGCTTCGACGATGCCATCGTTCTCAAGCCGATTGCCCCAGAACGGCGAATAGTACAAACACTCGGTCGGGCTATCGTAAATCTCCGCAATCGGCTCGCCCAACGTGGATTGTTCGAACAAGAGACGCACCAGATCATTGTTCAAATTTACCGGGACGCGGCAGATCGGCAACGCGCCATCTGGCTTGTCGCTGAACGACGCCGTCGGCGCACCGTCCACCGCGAATACGAGTCCCGCGTTCGCCGGTTCGCGCAACGCATAGTTGAGCGTGACCCAGAACTTGACGATCTCGGAGGGACGAAGGCAACGCGTCACACGCAGCACTTCTTGCGCGGCGAGCGCGCCGCACAGCGAGGCAAGCGCCGGCGTGATGAGATTCGGCGCGAGCGGCGCGGCGTGCGGTTTACGCGCGCCGATAAACATGCCGTAATCGGTCACGCCCGCCCAAATCACCGGAATGTTCGACGGCAACGCGTGCGCCACATCGGAGGTGACGACGACGGCATCGCACGCGCGTGCGTGTTGCGGCTCGACGAACTCCGCGTGGATGCGCGGATTCAATTCCGCGACGCGCCGCGCGAGCGTTTCCGAAATCGGCGCGCCTTCATCCTCCGCGCGAAAAAGAAACTGACCGGCGCGCTGTTGCGTGGTGACGCAGCTAGACGCGGCGGGCAGAGTCAGCGTGCCGACGCCGAGCAGCGCGAGATTCGTCGCGACGTACGGCAAGGCGGGACCATCGCCAAGCAAGAGGATGTTCAAATCCATTACGCGGCGTTGATGCACGAGTCCCAGTTGTCGTTTATAGCGTTCAAATTCCCAGTTCATGGTTTATCTCGGAAGACCTACGAGTGAACATTCAAATCATTCTGCCATGCTGTCATTGCGAGGGCGGTTTTCCCTGGCACTTGCGTTCCCGCCAGGGCAAGTGTGTCCGAAGCAATCCCCAATCAGCGATCTGGCGATTGCGTCGTCGCTACGCTCCTCGCAACGACACGTCTTGGCTGTCTCACGGACGCGCTTTGCTGTGCGTGTTTTCGTTGTTGAGCATGAACAGCACCTGGCGCAGAAAACCCAGGATCGTTCGTTCGCCCGGCGCGATGCGGCGCGCCGTCCAATCTTTTTGGTACGCCAACTCCGCGCTCGTGCACACTTCCGGCAAATTGAGCGGCGGGCGCGGTTGCCATATTTGCATGTGAAAGATAAACGCATCGTCCGGTTTTTCGACCCACGCGCGCGGGCAAACGAACGGATAGCCGTCCAGCGTGATCAAGAGCGCATAGTGCATCCGCGCGGGATTGCCCGCGCCGATTGCCCCGCTCATCTCCAATTGCAATCGGCAGATCATCCCGTTCGCGTTGCGAATCGGCGTGATCGGATAAAAAGTTTGCGCTTGTTCCACATCGCGCTCGATTTTACGACGGAGCGCCTCGGCGAGTTCCATGTTTCAATGACTCGGAAAACCAGAACGCTCGCTGGAGCGTTCCTAGTTTTGCTTATTCATTGCCGTGCGCCCAGAGCACGGCTTTGACGCGCTGAACGAGTTCCTTCGCTTTGATTGGCTTGGTCAAGAACTCGGTTGCGCCGACTTCAAACCCAGCCATGCGGTCCTTGACCTTGCCAGCAAAATCGCCGGCTTCGCGATATTTATCGTCCACGCCGCCTTTTGCCGTCAACATCAACACGCCTATCTTGGCGGTCTCCGGATCCGCTTGCAATCGTTTGCAGACCTGGTATCCGTTCAAGCCCGGCATCATCACATCCAGGATGATGAGGTTTGGTTTGAACGAACGCGCTTTGACCAGACCCTCGTTCCCGTCGAGCGCACAATCCACCTCATAACCCTCTTTCCGCAGCACTGCGGAGATGATGCTCAATTGCGGCTGATCGTCATCCACACACAAAATTCGAAACGCCATCCCTTATCCTCCCGCGAGCGCGTGCGCGGATTGTTCCCACGCCGGATCCGTATAGAACGCGATCACGCGCGTGATTTCTTTTTCGAACGCGGCTACCGCATCGTGTCCGCCCACGAGGTTGCCTTGCTCGCCCATCGTTTCGAGGCGCTGACCGACCTCGCGCGCAGTCAAACCACCCAGGTTCGCCATCACACCCTTGAGCCGATGCGCCTTGGCTTCGACCGCCGACGCGTCTTGATTCGACATCGCGTCTTTGAGCATCTGTAATTGTGCCGGCACTTCGGCAAGCGACGAGGCGACTGCATCGCGCAAAATATCAATGTCCTCGCCCACGACTTCGAGCGCCTCGCGCAAATCCACTGGCGCGGGCTGGGTTTCGATGGGCTTGGTCAGCAACGGTTCGATCACGCGATTCAATTCTTCGATGCGAACCGGCTTGGTGACGTACGCATCCATCCCAGCATCAATGCACTTGGTTTGATATTCCTTCGTAGCAAACGCGGTCATCGCGACAATCGTGAGATGACCGCCGAGCGATTTTTCTTTTTCGCGAATCGCACGCGTCGCGTCCAGTCCATCCATCTCCGGCATCGCGACATCCATCAGAACCAGGTCGAACGGCGGCGCGTCCGGCGCGTGCGAAGATTCAAATTGCTTGACCGCTTCGAAGCCGTTCGACGCGAGCGTGATGGTATGCCCGGCTTTGGTAAGCGATGATTTCGCGATGAGTTGATTCGTCGGGCTATCTTCCGCGACGAGGATCCGTAACGCGCGGAGCCAACCCTTGCCCGTCGCGAAGGCGGCGGGCGCTTGCGCGACTGGGACCAGCATTTTCATCTTAACCGTGAAATGGAACGTGCTACCCTTGCCCAGTTCGCTTTCGACCCAGATGTGACCACCCATCAGTTTGACAAGTTGTTTCGCGAGCGCAAGTCCCATACCCAGTCCGCCAAAACGCCGCGTCGCCGAAGTGTCGGCTTGTTGAAATGGTTCGAAGATGAGTTCATGCCGGTCGGCGGGAATGCCAATGCCGGTATCGCTCACGCGCCAATGCAGTTCTACCTCGCGATCATGGATCGCTTCGGCATCCACGCGAATCGTGACGCCGCCTTTCTTGGTAAACTTGATCGCGTTCGCCGCCAGATTCGCCAGCACTTGACGCAAACGATTCGCGTCGCCGATGAGTTGCCGCGGCACATTCGCGCCCACGGTCGCCGCGAGATCGAGCGCCTTGTCCGATGCGCGCGGCGACATGATCTCGGTCGTGCGTTCGATGGGTTCGCTAAGATTGAACGGTTGCTCTTCCAGTCCCAGCTGCCCGGCTTCGAGTTCGGAGAATTCGATGACATCGCTGACGAGACTGAGCAACGCGTTCGACGATTGCTTGACAGTGTTGACATATTTTTCCTGTTCGATATTCAACGGCGTGCTCAACATCAACTCAGTCATGCCGATGATTTCGTGCAACGGCGTTCGCAGTTCGTGACTCATGTTTGCGAGAAAATCGCTGCGCGCTTTATGCGCGGCTTGAATTTCCTGGCGCGCGTTTTGTAACTCGGTTTTCAAACGCGCTGTATCCTCGCCGAAATCGGACGCAAGCGCGCGCGCGGTGGTGAGCGATTGAATTTTACTGACGAGCGCGTTCGGTTCGTACGGTTTGTTCAACAAACAGTCCAAGCCCGATCCCGACGGAAGATCGGCGGCTTCGCCATTGCTCACCAGCAGGATGATCGGAATCGAATTCGTCTTAGGATCAATCTTGAGAATACCGCACGCTTCCAAGCCGCTCATTTGCGGCATCACCGTGTCGAGCACAATCACGTCCGGTTTTTCTACGGTCGCTTTGACCAGACCTTCTTTCCCATCGGCGGCAAGACTGACTTGATAGCCGGCGCGTTCCAAAATCAGGCGCGCGCGCATCGCTTCGGTGCGGCTATCGTCGACAACGAGAATGCGATTGTTCATGGTCAGACTCCTGGGTGAACGACATTGATCCTACGGACGCGGAAACTTGATTTGCGAAACGGCTTTGACTTTGGCAATCAATTCCGCGCCGACAGAAGCGAAACTCGTATCGGTGAGACTGCTCGGCTTTTGCACGATTTCGAGCGCGCCGGCGAGCAGAATATCGAGACCTTCATGGATGAGCTCTTTTTGTGTGACGCTGGTGACGACGACGATCGGCGTCGGCATTTTCGCCATGATCGCGCGGGTCGCTTCATAGCCGTTCATCTGCGGCATATTAATGTCCATCGTAATCACATCGGGTTTGAGTTGCCGCGCCAATTCGACGCCCTGCGCCCCGTCCGCCGCTTCGCCCACGACCTGAATTTCCGGTTCGCTCCGCAGGATCGCGCAAATCGCTTCGCGCGCGGTCGGCGAATCATCCACCACCAAAACGCGTATCATCGTCTTATCTCCTATACCACAACCAACTCTTGAATTCTCTGCGCGATTCGATCGAGTGGCACGATGTGCCGAACCGCGCCCAGCGCAATGGCTTCTTTCGGCATTCCAAACACCACGCACGATGCTTGGTCTTGCGCGAGAGTGATGCCGCCGGCGTCGCGCAACACTTTCATGCCCACCGCGCCGTCCGCGCCCATCCCGGTGAGAATCACCGCGAGCGCGCTCGCGCCGAATGCTTGCGCGACGGATTGAAACAGCGCGGTCACTGCCGGGCGATGTCCGCCGACGGGTGGATTCTCGCTCAATCCGATGCGCGAAAACCGGTCTACGATCATGTGCCGATCATCCGGCGCAATGTACACCTTGCCCGGTTCGACGCGTTCGCCGGCGCGACCCACTTGGACGTGGAGCGCGCACGCGTCGTTCAGCCACGATGCCAAGCCGTCCACAAACCCGAACGAAATGTGTTGCACGATCAAGATCGGCACCGCAAAATTTTTGGGCATCGCGCGCAACACTTGATGGAGCGCCGCCGGTCCGCCGGTCGAAGACCCGATTGCGACAATTTGCGTTTTGACCGGCGCGCTTTCCACCGCCGCCAATCTCGGCGTTCCTGGGTTGCTTGCCATTGGCAACACCGACGATACACCGAGCGACCGCGCGTGACGCACAACCTTGACCGAACTCATCGCCTTGACCTGGCGAATCAATTGCGCGGCAAACGATTTGTAATCCCCACTTGTGATGCTGTCAGGACGGCGCATCACCGACACCGCGCCCAGCCGGGTGGCTTGTGTGGAAACGCCGATCTCGCGCTCGAAATCAACGCCGGTAACCACGATGATCGGCGCCGGGTATTGCGCCATAATTTCACGAATCGCTTCCAGCCCATCCATCTTGGGCATGTGCAGGTCCATCGTGATCACATCAGGTTTCAAGCGCGCGACCTGGGTCACGGCATCCGCGCCGTTTGCGGCTTCGCCAACCACTTTGAGTTCGGGATCGCTTTCCAAGATGAATTTGGTGCTCTGCCGTAAAACGGCGGAATCATCCACGATCAATACGCGAATCACGTGTTTGTCCTCGTTGGTTGGATCGAGTGTATTTCGCTCCAACCTTCACTAGCTAATGTCCAATTTCTAGATCAACTGCGCTACGGTGTCCAACAGATTACTCTGATCGAAATTGCTTTTGACGAGGTACGCGTCTGCGCCCACTTCCAAGCCGCTCTCGCGATCCTTTTGCGAATCGAGCGACGTGACGAGCACGACTGGAATCTTTTTCAGGTTCGGATCTTTTTTGATGCTCGCGGTCAACTGCAAACCGTCCATGCGCGGCATCAACACATCGGAGACGACGAGATCGTAGCCGCCGTTGGAACTGAGCACGCTCAACGCTTCGACGCCATCCGTCGCCACCGTCACTTTATATCCCGCCGTTTCGAGAATATTTTTTTCGAGTGTGCGCGTGCTGAGCGAATCATCCACGACGAGGATCGCGGCTTGCTTGGTCTTTTTCGTTTTCGCCGGCGCGGCAACGGCGTGATTCTGCGCGCCGCGAATAGACTTGACCAAGTCCATCGGGTTGAGCGTCATCACCACTTTGCCGGAACCCAGGATGGTTGCGCCGGCAACGTTTCGCACGCGCGCCAGTTGTTTACCCAGACTCTTGACGACGCTCTCCTGTTGACCGACGACCGCATCCACAAGGAACGCGACGCGCTTGCGTCCCGATCCCAGGATCACGATAGGCATCTTGCCGTCCGTGCTAACTTGTTGCTCGTCATTTTGCAGTTCGAGTACTTGAGCGAGCGGCACAAGCGACACCGGTTCGTCGTCCACCACGACGGCGCGACGCCCCGACACGGCGGCAATATCTTTTTTACTGATGCGTAGAATCCGCTCGACCGCCGAGATTGGAATGCCGAAGGTTTGGTCGGCAACCTGGACGAGCAATTCCTGGGTCGTGGCGAGGGTGAGTGGCAGAGTCAGGTCGAATGTTGTGCCCTTGCCGAGCGCCGTGTGAACGTCCACCTGCCCTTGCAACGCTTCGACATTGCGCCGCACCACATCCATCCCGACACCGCGTCCAGAAACGCCGGTGATGATCGGGCTAGTGGACAAACCAGACGCAAAGATGAGCATTAACGCTTCGTCATCGCTCAACACCTGCGCCTGTTCGGGCGTGATGACCGCGTGTTTGAGCGCGGATTGTTTTACTCTATCGCGATTGATACCCGCGCCGTCGTCTGCGACTTGAATGACGATGTTATTGCCTTTTTGGAACGCACGCAGATTCACGACGCCTTGCGTCGGCTTGCCCACACGCGCGCGTTCGTCCGGCTTTTCGATGCCATGATCCACGGCGTTGCGAATCAGGTGCATCACCGGGTCTTTGATTTCTTCGAGCACCTTGCGGTCCAGTTCGGTCTCCGCGCCTTCGACGCGCAGTTCAACTTCTTTGCCCATGTCGCGCGCGAGATCGCGCACCATGCGCGGAAATGCGTCGAACACGGTCGCGACCGGGAGCATCCGCACTTTCATCACACCTTCGCCGAGATCGTTCGTGACGCGCGCCAAGTGCAACGCATCGCCGGAAAAACCGCGTTTGAGATCGCCGACCTGGATGGAGAGCGCGCGCAATTTTTCTTGATAGACATCCATCAGCCGAATCAATGGTTTGATTTGTTCGTTGCCATCGTGCAACAGCGCGCTGTTGGCGGCGCGCGCCTTGAGCCACTCGCGATTCAACTCTTCGAGCGCGTGCCCGGTCTCTTCGATCTCGCGCAGACGTTGATCAATCTTGAGACCGGCGACGAGCAATTCGCCGGACCGCGCCATCAACGAATCGAGTTTCCCGGTCGCGACGCGAATCGTATCTTCGTTTGCGGGCGCACCGTGCACGCCGGCTTTGCGGCGTTCTTTTTCTGGCGCGGGCTTGTTGCGCGGTTCCGCGATTGCGCGCGATTCGAACGGTTGCTCTGCCGGCGCGGGAAGTGGTGCGACCACGGCTTGCGGTGTCGGCGCGGACGCGCCATTCGAGGGAACCGGTGAGAGAGGCGCGATCACCGGCGCGGGCATCACGGGTGCAGCGGGAGCATCGCGGATCACTTGTCCGCATTCGGCGGCGTCGAGCCGCGCGTACAACGCGGGCAAATCGAGTCCGTGGTCTTTTTCGGCGAGTGACGCTTCGACAATTTCGCCGACCGAATCAATCCCGGCGTACAGCACATCACACAAATCGCGTGTCAATTGGAGTTTGCCGGTCTTTGCCGCGCCAAATACGCTTTCCAACTTGTGCGCGGTTTTTTCCACATCGGGAAAATCCGCCGCGCCCGCCGCGCCCTTGAGACTGTGCGCTTCGCGGAAAATTTCCGCGAGGAGCGCGGCGCGTTCTTGCTCTTCGGGATTCTGTTCGAGCGCGAGGAGGACGCGGTTCATCGCCTGAATATGTTCGGCGGCTTCGATTTTGAAGGTCGCACGCAATTGGCGCATGATGTCGTCATCAAGGTTGAACATAACTGTCTCCCACGAGTGCTATGCCGTAATCGGTCACATCGTCTTGCGTAGGTCGCGAATCTTGTCACCCAACTCTTCAGCGCGTTCTTTGCCGATCATCATCCCGCCGGAAATCATCGCCCAGTGCGCCAGATTCCAGAGATCGCTCGCTTTTAGATTGCTGGGTTCGCAATTGAGATGCGACCGGCATTGCCGCGCTAGAAATGTTTCCGTCTTGGCGGTATTCTCAAAGTACGGCGTCGCAATTTGCACGACGCTTTCATACACGCTCATTATACTCTCCTCTCGCGCCCAAGTTGATAGGGTGTTGGTTTACCGAATGTCCCATGACCACAGGCACATGGTCACACGGTCTCGCCTGGGTTAGCCAGATTTTGCGACCGTAAAGCGCGCAACCGATTGTTGCAACGCGGCGGCGGTGTCGGTCAGCGTTTGCGCGGCTTGTTGCGATTGCGCCGCGCCGTTCGCGGTCTGCTGCGCAGCTTGGGTCATCTCGTTCATCCCCACAACGATTTGGTCGAGACCGATCGTTTGCTGTTCCACCCCGGCGACAATTTCTTGCGCCGCTTGCGCCGATTCGGACACCGAGTCGGTCAATTCCTGGATCGTGTGCGCGGCGCGCGACACGGTTTCACTGCCGACGTTCACGCCTTTGGTGCCTTGCTCCGTCGCCATCACCGCACGGTTCGTCGCTTTTTGAATGTCACCCAGGATCACTTTGACTTGTGCGGCGGCTTGGCGCGATTGTTCGGCAAGGTTACGCACTTCGTCCGCGACGACGCGAAAGCCGCGTCCCGCTTCGCCAGCTTGCGCCGCTTCGATGGCGGCGTTGAGCGCGAGAATGTTCGACTGCCCCGCAATATCTCTGACCGTGTCAATGATCGCGCCGATCTGTTGCGTTTGTTCGGACAACGCCAAGATATTTTCCGCAATCGCTTCGACCTTGCCGCGAATATCGTGCATCCATTCCATCGTCTCTTCGACGGCGGCAGTGCCCTTGTCGGCGACTTGCATCGCATGTGTCGCCTGCGCGGCAACGCTCTGCGCGCGGTGCGCCACTTGCTCCGCCGACACTTTGATTTGCCTGACTGTGCTCGTCACTTGATTCACCGCGCTCGCTTGCTCGCGCGTGTTCGCCGCCATTTGCGTGGACGACGAGAGAATTTGCGACGCCGCCGAACCAATGTGCGACGCGCTCAGTTGCGATTGCGCCGCGAGACGGTTGAGTCCGCCCACCATCGTTTCGATGCTTTCACCCAACAACGCGAAATCGCCGCGATAGTGTCCGTTCATTTTGACGGTGAGGTCGCCTTGCGCGATCATGCCGAGAATTTGTTTCGTCTGGTTGACCGGTTGCGTCACCGCGTCGAGCGTCGCGTTCACGCCTTCGACGATCTTGCGAAAATCGCCGCCGTGCCGGCTCGCCTCCGCGCGCTGGGTCAAGTTGCCTTCGACCGCCGACTGCGAGAGCGCGTTCACATCGGCAAGGAGCATGGCAACCGAGTCACGCACTTGGCGCAAACTATGGTTGAGCTTGGTGTAATTTTCATGCGTCCCGCGCGTGTATTCGTCCGGTTCCGCAACGCGCAGATCGAGATCGAGATTGCCTTCCGCGAATTTCCGCATATTGCCGGTAAAGCGTTCGAGTTCGACACGCGTGTACTCGTTGCGACGCGTCGTCGCGGTCACCTCGCGTATCACTTCGACGTGTCCTAGCCGCTCGCCGTGGCGATTGACGAGGTACGCCGAATCCACTTGGAAATCCTTGCCCTGTTGATGAAACGTCGCGCGCGAACCGGTCTGGCTGATGTCGGCGCTCCAGTCTTTACACCGTGTGCCGGCGAGTTGCGCGCGCCGCGCGCCTAGGAACTCTTCGACCGGCTTGTTGACGAACGTATAGTTCATATTCAGGTCGGTCACCGAAACTCCAACCGGAATCGCGTCGAGCAGTTGTTCGTACCAAAATATCTTTTCGACGACGGTATCGAGCGTCCGATTAATGCCATCCACGATCTTGCGAAAATCACCGGCGTGCTTCGCCGCGTCGGCGCGCGTTTCGAACTGACCGATGAGCGCGGCTTGGTTGAGCCGATCGGTATCGGCGACGAGCGCGTGAATCGCGTCAATGCAGGTGTTGAGATTGTTCTTGAGTTCGTTGAAATCGCCACGATAGGGATCGGTGATTTTCGCGGGAATGTTGCCTTGCGCGATGCGATCCACATACTCCGCCGCAACATTCAACGGACCGATCACGGCATCGAGCGTATCGTTCATTCCTTGCACGACTTGGCGATAGCCGCCGTTGAATTTTTGCGCGTTGCCGCGCACGTTGAGTTTGCCTTCGGTCGCGGCGTGATTGAGCGTGTTGATTTCGTTCACCAACGCGCGCAGCGACGCGATCATCCGCGTTTCCGCCGCGGCGATCTCGTCTTGGGCGCTGAACGCGGTGATCGCGATATCCAGATCGCCCTCCGCGATATGCGCGAGATTATGGTTTAGGAGATGTTGCAAATCGTCTGCGAATTGATCCATCGTGCCGGCAAGCACGCCGATTTCGTCGCGACGTTGCAGGCGCAAGCGGCGCGTGAGTTGACCCTTGCCCATTTCTTGAATCATCTGGACAGTCTGGGCAACCGCGCCGGTTGTGCGGCGCGCGATGACGATGCCGAGCGTGAGCACAATCGCTACACCCAGCACACCGCCAACCAACGCAAGCGCGCTCGCGACGGTGAAGATCATGTCACCGTGCGCTTTGGCGTTTGCCGCGCGCGCGAGCATCTTGGCGCGTACCGCGTCCGCGGCTAAGGTGAACGCGCGTTGCGCCGTCAGCGCGTCGCCCGCGTCCATACTGAACGTGGATGCGCCCTCTTTGCCGGCTTGCGCGTTGTCGAGCACATCCTTGAGCGCGCGCTGATACTTGATCCAGGCAGAGGCGAGGTTGCCGATCAACGCCTGGTCGTCGCGTTCGCGCGTCATCGCTTCTAGCGCGGTGAGCGCCGCGGTCGTTTGCGCGCTGACGGCATCAATTTGTTTTTGCGTCACGCCGCGTTGCAGCGAGTTGAGAATAAACTTGTACGTGTCGCCGCGAATCTGATACATATCCGCGACGATTTGATCCACTTGCCGCAACGTTTGCAGGTCATGGTTGTAGATCTGGAGCGTTTGGTCGTTGATCTGGTACATCCCCATCGCGCCGACGAGCGTGCCGACGGCGATGACGGAGGCGCATAGTACTGCAATGCCGATCAACTTTGTTTGTAAGCTCAGATCATCCAAATGTTTCAACATAAGCACCTAGTTTCCATACAAGTCGAGAAAAAGATTTGGAATCCGAAACCCGAAGGGTCGCCGAGACCCTTCGGGTTTAGCAAGTCACATTACATCCGGTATTGCGCGACGACGTGCTTCAACTGTTCGGCAAGTTCGTTCATGTCCTGCGCCGCTTTCTGCGATTGTTGCGCGCCAGACGAGGTTTGTTGCGCCGCTTGGTTGATGTCGTTCATCCCAATCACGATTTGGTCCAACCCAATCGTCTGTTGTTCTACTCCCGCTACGATCTGCTGCGCCGCTTGCGCCGATTCATCCACCACCCGCGCCAGCTCTTGGATTGTTTGGGCAGTCCGATTGACCTGCTCGCTCCCCGCATGAACCCCTTTCGTTCCTTGCTCCGTCGCCATCACCGCTTGGTTCGTCGCACGCTGAATGTCGCCCAGAATCGTCTTGACTTGCGCCGCCGCTTGCCGCGATTGCTCCGCCAAACTCCGCACTTCGTCCGCTACCACGCGAAAGCCCTTGCCCGCTTCGCCCGCTTGCGCCGCTTCGATTGCCGCGTTCAATGCCAGGATGTTCGATTGTCCCGCAATGTCCGTCACCGTGTCAATGATCTCGCCAATTTGTTGCGTCTGCTCCGACAATGCCAGGATGTTTTCCGCTATCGCTTCGACCTTGCCGCGAATGTCGTCCATCCCGCGCATCGCCGCGCCGACCGCGTCCGTCCCGCGTTGCGCCGCTTCACTCGCCCGCGTCGCTTGCTCCGCCACACTTTGCGCGCGTTGCGCCACTTGCTCCGCCGATGCTTTGATCTCACGCACCGTAGATGACACCTCGTTCACCGCGCTCGCTTGCTCGCGCGTCGTGCTCGCCATCTGCGTCGAACTCGCCAGAATCTGCGCCGTCGCCGACGTCATCGAGACGGCGCTCTGCTGTGATTGTCCTGCCATCCCTTTCAGTCCGCGCACCAGCGTCTCGATGCTATCGCGCAGAACGGCAAAGTCGCCTTGGTAATGTCCGTTCAGCTTGACCGTCAGATCGCCTTGCGCGATTTGTCCCAGGATGTGCTGCGTGTCGTGGATCGGCGCGACAATCGTATCGAGCATGCGATTGATTTCATCAATCAATTTGCCGTTATAGCCGACGTATTTGCGCGCATCCGCGCGCACTGCCAGATTGCCAGCCGTCGCTCCGGCGATCAACAGATCCATGTCCTGGTTGCGCATGTTGACCGTATCAATCAACGCATTCAGGTTGTTCTTGATCTCGTTGAAATCGCCGTTGTATTTATCTGTGATCTTGGAGGGCATGTCGCCCTTGCTGATGCGATCCACGTATTCCGCCGCCACGTTCAATGGTCCAATCACCGCATCGAGTGTGTCGTTGACGCCTTGTACGATCTTGTGAAAGTCGCCCTGATGTTTCGCGGTATCGGCGCGCGTCGCGAGCTTGCCGGCAATTGCCGCTTGGCTCAATTTGTTCGCATCCGCAATCATCAGGTTGACCGCCTCAATGCACTGATTCAAGTTGTTCTTGATCTCGTTGAAATCGCCGTTGTATTTGTCCGTGATCCTCGCCGGGATGTCACCCTTGCTGATGCGATCCACATACTCCGCCGCCACGTTCAGGGGACCGATCACTGCGTCGAGCGTGTCGTTGACACCCTGGACGATTTTGCGAAAGTCGCCTTGATGCTTCGCGGCGTCCGCACGCGTCGCGAGATTGCCGGCGATTGCCGCTTTCGAGAGCATATTCGCATCGGCGACCAGCGCATTCACTGCATCAATACATTGGTTCAGGTTGTTTCTAATTCCGTTGAAATCGCCGTTGTACTGGTCCGTGATCTTGGACGGAATGTCACCCTTGCTGATCCGATCGACGTATTCCGCCGCGACGTTCAGCGGACCGATCACCGCGTCGAGCGTGTCGTTGACGCCTTGCACGATGTCGCGATAACTGCCCTGGAATTTTGCCGCGTCACCGCGCGTCGCGAGCTTGCCTTCGACGGCGGCTTTGGTGAGCATGTTTGCTTCGCTCACGAGTCCGCGCAGCGATTCAGTCGTCGCCTTCAACGCTGGCGAGATTTCATCTTGGGTATCTCTGGGGTTGACATTGGTTGAGAGATCACCCGCCGCGATTTTCTTCATTGTGCCAACCACAGTGTTCTGGAGATCGTCGGCGAATTGATCCATCGTGTTCGCCAGAATACCAATCTCGTCCTTTCGTTTCGTCCTGAGGCGCATCCCCAGGTGCCCTTTGCCCATTTCCTGGATCATCGTCATCACCGGTACCAGCGGTTTGGTGATGGAGCGTGCCACGAGGAAAGCAGTCACCCCAATCGCGCCAATCAGCAAGAGCGCAGCTAGCATAATGCGCCACACGGCAGTTGCTACCTCCGCATCAATTTTTGCCAGCGAGAACCCCACACGGAACCCGCCCCAGTGCTTGCCTTTGACATAGATGGGCGCCGACATGTCCCACGCTATTTCGCCAGTGTCCCGGCGATAGATCTGACGCAGTATTGGTTGCAAATTTTGGGCAGCAGCAATGCCGACTGGATCATTGAAGAGGCGCTTGGTTCGATTGCCCACCAAGTCGGTCTGATAGTCGCCGGTGAGCATCTTTGTGTAACGCGTGTTGTGTGTGGGAAGATAGCTGTTCGTATCCACCGCTACGGCGAAAAGGACATCCGCATCTTTGAGGTATGTGTCTTCGATCTGGAGGATATTGGCATCCAGGAAACTGTCATTGGCGGTGTGATACTTTTGTGGATTGGTACCCGCGATCGGCTTATAGTCCTCGTCGAACACCTGCGCTTCCGTCAGCCGACCAGTGGCAATGGCATCTTCGAGAACATGACTAACGGACGCCGCGCCAGTCTGCGCCATACTCGTGCCTTTTTGAAGCAAGACTTCTTCCAACGTGTTTTTCTGCGATTGGACATCGTAAAAGATAAACGCAGCCAGCAATGCCGTCATTATCCCGACGATCAGCAATGTCGTTTTCGTTTGCAGACTGCCGGTCACCCATTTTAGGTTTGCCATGTTACCTTGCTCTCCTTGCAATTGCTCACGAACGATATGAGCGGTCCTCACGACGACTTCGTCATCCGTCCCGGACCCGTGCGCTCCACAATTCGCGATTTTTCCTTTGGGGTAGACCGACGATGGTTAGCCAATCTGCCTCCACTCCTAACACTCTACTCGATCTTGTGATGGTTTACTTGAGTTGCCCTACCGACTCGCGCATGCCTCGCGTTCCAGACTGCAACTGTTGTCCACGGAGGAATAATCCTCGCGGAGTATCCATTGGAGTTTTGTTGAATTCACTTTACCTTTATTTTGCGCCGGCGTCGAGAGAACTCTTGGGGGCATAGTCAAATCATACCGGAGTACGCCCTGTTTGAGAGCGCGTTATTAAATCGCTCTCAGAAATTAGACCCGAAGGAACGATCTCCTTCGGGTCTAGTACCTGGGTCACGTCAACCGCTTGCGTGTCGCGGAAAAAAAGGTGAACGCCATCGCGCGACTATGCCTCTTCGTGGACGATGATTCGCTCGTCGCGCAACAGCGCTTCGAGATTCAAGATGATGAGCATATCTTTGGTCACTCCTTGGAGAAATTCTTCTTTGACCGCGCTCTGGGTCGCCAACGGCGGCTTGATGTCACTGACGAGAACATTCGTCGCGCCTTTCACGTCGTCGGCGAGGATGCCGATCTCCAAACCCGCCGCGTTGACGAGAATGACTTTGGTCGTATCCGTGTATTCTTTTTTCTCGACGCCGAAGAAACTGCGAATGTCAATCACCGAGTAGATCGAACCGCGAATGTTGATCACGCCGACGACAAAGCCAGGGGTGCACGGCACCGGCGTGACATCACGCAGCGGCTGCACTTCCTGGACGTAGTCGGTGGCGATGCCGTATTTTTCGTTGGCGAGTTGGAACACCACCAACTGCATCGTCTCGCCCGTATGCGTTTCGGTGGACTTGGTCAACGCCTTGGCGCGTTCGAGCAAGACCGCTTTCATTTTTTCGTACGGCACTGCTTTTTCGCCGGACATTTGGGCTTGCGATTCGGCGAGGTGTTGCCGCACCTGATCCCAATCCAAGTTGCTTTTCTGATTTTGATTTTTGGTTAACGGGTGTGTTGTCTTGACCATCGTGTCCCTCTCTTTACGCCGAGTTTATTCGTCGAGCGCGAGTTCGTTTGCCACCAGCTCAAGCAGGCGCGCGACGACGAGTCCATCCCCTTCAGGAACGACTTCGTCGCGCGGCTTCGCTTGCAACATGCGCTGAACGTTTTGTAATTCACGGCGCGCTTGCTCGCGTTCGCCTTGCCGCCGGTAAATCTGTGCGAGGTTGTAACGCGCCAGCGCGAAATCGCGGTCGAGATAAATCGTCTTCTTGAGGGCGTCCACCGCCATATCGAGCAAGCCGTGTTGCTGGTACACCAGCGAAAGCGTATAGTACGGTTCAGGGTGCATCTTGTCGAGACGAATCGCGCGCTCGCACCAATGTTGCGCTTTTTCGAGATTGCCCTTGTTCGCGTAAATCTTGCCGAGCGTAAAATAAGCCGGCGCAAATTGCGCGTCGCGATCAATCTTTTCGTACAATTTCGCGAGCGCCGCGTCGCTCTTGCCTTCGCGCAACAACTCGAGCGCCTGTTTGTATGCGTCGGGCGGCGGCGCGGCAGGCGCACGTGCGGGTTGCGGCGCGGGGGTAGAAGCAATTGGCAAGACCGGCGGCGGCATTTCAATCGGTTTGAAGGGTTTGACTCTGGGTTTCAGGTGGAGCGCGCTCGGTTTTTGGTACACGACCGTGCCGGGAAAATTCTGCGCCGAGAAATCGCTATAGTACAGCATATTCGGTTCGGACGGTCCGGGAATGAACCAGCCGTCGTTGACCAGCGAGGCGTGAATTTTTTGAATGACGGCGCGCGTCACGCGCTCATTGAAATAAATGGTCACGTTTCGACAGAGGATAATGTCCATCGCGTTCGTGTTGTTCGTGAGCGAAGGGAATGGATCGCTGACCAGGTTAAGATAGTCGAACGTCACCATACGCTGGATAGCATCCGCGAGCACGTACTGATTGCCGTCGAGTTGAAAGTACGTGTCTTGCACGCGTTTCTCGACGCCGCGAAAAGACCACGCGCTGTACCGCGCGGCTTGCGCTTTTTTCAACGCCTCGCGATTGATATCGGTCGCCAGCACCAACACATTCCAACTTTCCAGATTCGGGAGTATTTCCTTGAGCAGGATCGCGATCGAGTACGGTTCTTCCCCGGTCGAACAACCCGCGCACCAGATGCGAATCCGCCGATTGGTATGCTCGCGCTCTTGCACGATGCGCGGCAAGACGTACTTGGTGAGCGCGTCAAAGTGGCTGGTGTTCCGAAAAAAATAAGTCTCGCCGACCGTCAACACGCTGATGACCTGATCCCATAGCGCACCGCTGGTAGGCAAATTGCTCAGGCGACGGTACAGTTCGTCCAGGTCCGCGCAACCGATCACGTCCATCACTTGCGCCAAGCCGCGTCCCAGCATCGCGCGCTTGTCCTCGGGAAAATCCAAGCCGATCCGTTCCAACACGAATATGCGAAACCGGTCATAATCGCCTTGCGACAAGGCAAGGTCACGCTGAACTGGCAGACGCAGCTCATGACGATGAAAGTTATCATAGTTCGACGGGTACAGCGCCGGCGTGCGCGATTCATGGGACTGGTCGGACAAAAAACTTTTCTGATCCATACAACCCATTTAATTCGCGCTCATCTGCGCCGCGGCGGTTTCCAAAAGCACTTGCTTGGGATCGAGAATCAGGATAAGGCGGTCGCCTAGTTTGCCAATCGCCGATAAAAACTCCATCTCCGCGCCCACGGCGCGCGTACTTTCGATATTTGAGGTTGGCATCGTCAGGACTTCGGAGACAACATCTACGGTGAGCGCCACCATACGTCCCCCGGCTTGCGCGATCAACAACTGGGTGTTCAAATCGTGTTCCTTGACCGGCAAACCGCAACGCTTGCGAACGTCCACGACTGGAATCACTTTGCCGCGCAGATTGATGATGCCAACAACCGCATTCGCGACATGCGGCGCGCGAGTGATCGCGACCATCCGCACGACCTGGACGACATTCGCGATATCGAGCGCGTACTCTTGGTCGTCCAATTTGAAGGTGAGCAATTGGACGTGTCCACTCTGCACCGATTTGATTTCGCTATGCAATTCGGTTGCCAGCATGACTCTGCTCCTTGCGCTAGATTCGCGCCTAGCGCGTAAACACCATCGAGGCGCTGATGCCATTCGGCGTAGACACAGTTGCGAGATTAATCGTGCTCGCGTCCACAACGGGTGACACGTTGACAGTGACGACTAACTCTTCACCTGGGTTCAGCACGCCCGGTTCAAATGTCTCGGCAGTGGGCGGCGAAGCGATTTGATAGATTTGTTCGGTCCAATGATTAGCGCCAGCGCCGTAGGGATACCATCTGACCTGCCCCGTGCCACTGCCCGTGTATTGCAAAATCACATCCCAGCGATTGAAATCGGTCAGTTTGGTCGTGCCAATATTTTTGAAGGTCACGTACACGTAATCACCACCCGCCGATGTCGTCGCATTGAGCGGCGAGACGTTCGTGCGGACGCGTTCCCCGGCGCGTTCCTGCATCACGCGCGACGATTCGGCGAGACTCGCTTGCGTAGTCAACGCCGTCGTCGTGACGCCGACGACGACCAGAATCAACAAGCCGATAATGATGAGACCGGTAATCGCGGTTTCCATACTCGCTCCGCCTCGCCTCTCTCCCCTGCCCCTCTCCCCTCTCCTGAAAAATTCAGGAGAGGGGAGAGGGGGAAGGGGATGAGGGGTGAGGTCTACTCACTGAAATAGTATTCCGAGTTCACGCCGTTCGTCAGAACGACCTTGACAAAATAGCGCGTGCCGGGACCGAGAAACGTATAGCCCTTGATAACGAACTTGACGGTGGTCACCGGATTCCAATCCGTGCCGCCGCCTTCAATCGAGTACTGCCAGTACGTCCCACTCCCGGTGTTATACGGAATGCGCGCGAAATTGCTCTGCGGTCCGAAAAACACATCGCTGGATTCGATGGCGAGCACGCGCGCGGTGCCAATGTTCTTGACCCAGAGATGCACTTCATCACTCGGCGTCTTCGCCGCGTGAACGATTTGAATTTGCGTTTTGAAACGCTCGTCCATCCGCGTTTGCATACTGGTCATCGTAGCATTGCTCTGTCCGATCAACGGATAGATTGCGTTGAAGACGGTAATGGCGGAAATGACGCCCGCGACGATCAGGAGACTCGTCACGATCATCTTATCCAAGATTCGCCTCCTCGATGATCTGCAATGCTTCTTCGCCGTCCGCTGCGCGGTCGAGCAATTCGTCCAGCTTCAACACCGCGTCGAGAACCTGGGTCAGCGGCGCTTTGATCGGACCTGTGTCTTCGTAGCGCGCGACGACTTCGATCAACTGTTTCCTGTCCACGTCGAGCAGATAGCCGCGTTCGGCGAACAACGTCACGAGTCTGCCCACACGTCCGCTGCCAAGTCGTTCGATACTCCCCTTTGCCCACACTTCCAGCCGCTTGAGATGTTCATGATGTTCCTCGGCGACGATCGCGTGTTGCGCGTGGCGAATTTCGGCGAGCGGGACGGCTTTAATAACCGGGGTTGGCGATTCCGCCGGTTTGCTCACCGCCGCCGCGGCTTCCGCTGCGTACTGCGCGAGAACAAGCTCGTGTACTTGAGTGATCGTGTGCTGGATTTCGTTCTTGAGAATTTTCAGTTCGAATTCGAGTGCTTTGACACGCTGTTCGAGTTCCACGGTCGAATCTCCGTCGGTCTTGCTGGTTTAGAGCAGATTCCTAACGCGTTTACGGCAGACCTGTCAGGTTCGCTTCGCGGAAACCTGACAGGTCTTGGATGCAACGCACACCATAAATCGAATCGGAATTTGCTCTAGACAATTGTGTGAATCGCGACTAGGATTTTTTGCTTTCGTCCGGCTTGGGCGGTAGCGTCGAGCTTGCCAGTTTTACGCGCAACGCGTCCACCGCTTGGATCGTGCCTTCGGAAGGCTTGCTGTCGTCGGCGCGCAAGCTGGGATAATAGTGCAAGAGCACTTGCTCTTGAATTTCCAAAAGCGTGCGTTGCAAATCATTCTTGAGAATCTTGACCTCGTATTCGAGGGCTTTAACGCGTTGTTCGAGTTCCACAGCGACTCCTTTCAACCTTATCTTAACATGGCGTTTCACGCGGCAATCTAAGCAAATGGTACCCGTCGGGCAAACTGAAAGTACTAGCCGCGCGTTACGGCGCGCGCCAACGCGCGATCAGTTCATCCAATTGCGCGTACACGTCGGCGGGCGCGCGGTCGCGCGCGCGTTGCGCCGCGCGCAAGGCGGACGCGCGGTCGCCGGCTTGGTCATACAGCAACGCGATATTTTTATGCGCTTCCCACACGTTCGCCGCGTCCGGCGCAAGTTCGACGAATTTGGCATAGCTCGCAATCGCGTCGCTCAGTTTGCCTTGCTGATAGTACACGAACGCGAGTTTGCGCGCGGCTTCGGCGAGCGGGATGCGCGCGGCGAGCGCGCGTTCGTACGCATCGGCGGCGCGCGCGAGATCCGGTTGCGCCTTGAACACATCGCCCATCGCCACAAAGGTCGGCGCAAAGTACGGGTCCCGCTTGGCGGACTCGGTTAGTTTGTGCAACGCCGTGTCCGAATTTTCCAAGTACGTCAAATCGAAATCCGCCCACTCGTTCCACAGCCGCACGTCGTTCGGGCTGAGGCGCACCGCCTCGGCGAAATACTTGCTCGTGAGGTCCGCCAGTTTCTTTTTGCCCGGCGTGTTGAGCGGCGGCTCGGGTTTGTACAAGCGCGCGAGGTTCGCGCTATGATCAACGTACAGCGGATTAAAGTTGTACGCCCGGAGGTACATCGTTTGCGCCGCGTACACGGAATCGTTCCGATTCAACCGGGCAATCTGTTGCGCGTTCAAGTTGAGTAGATCGTTCAATTGCGTTTGGTCGCCGAACTGCGAGGGGTTCGTCATATCGAGATAGAATGCCTTGTTGGCAAAGACATTGCCGAGCAACATATAGTACCGATCCGTCATCGGCGCGAGTCGAATGGCTCGGCTAAACAACGCCACCGCCGCGTCGGTCTCGTGCGCGTTCATGAAAAACAGTCCGACTTTGTTGTACGTGTCCGCGCGAATCGGGTTGAGCAACTGCGCGTTGCCTGCGACGATGAGCGCGAACATCAACGGCGCAAATGCCGCAAGCGCCCAGCGATTCACCGCCCAACCCAGAGTTTGCCAGCGCGTTTCCAACGTCAGCGCGACGAGCATGAGCAGAAACAACGCCAGAAGCATAACGCTAAAGAAATCAGTCAAGCCGACGAGTTGTTCCGCGACAACCAGTCCTTCTTGCGTACTCGTCAATTTCGCCGGAACGCTTTTCAACGCGCTCACTTGCGCGCTGTAACCCAAACCAAAGAGCGCAGACAATCCCAGGGTTGAGCCGCTCACAACCGCGAAGGCGTTGCGCCAATTGGCGCGCCCAAGCACCCCGGCACAAAGCAACTCACTCACCGCGAGCGCGACTGCCGCCATCCAAACGCCGAGAAGCATAAACAAAATCGCGAATGAGTCCTGCTGCGAAATGGGATTGAACGCGAGCGCCAGCCAAAACGTTTGCGAGACATCGGCGTTGTTGGAGCGTTGAATGAACTCGAACAAGACAATGACGAGAACGATCGCGCCGACAAGCGCGTAACTCGCCGCCGCGCCGAGCCATTCCGTCGCGTGTTGTGGCGACTGAGTCGCTTCGAGTTTCCGCACGCCGATCGCGATGAAGAGCGCGGCAGTCGCCCAGAAAAGCACGCGAGTCGCGGTGAGGTTGATGCCGAATTGAATCTCGACATAGTGCGCGATGAAACCGGCGAGCAACGCCGCGATCAAGATTTGGCGCGCGGGCAGATTCAGTGGCGGCAATCGCGGATCGCGCAACGCGGCGCGACCCAGGAAAATTCCCAGCCCCACCAAGTTTCCCGCCGGCAACGCGATGCCGAAATACTTGAATTGCCCAACGAGGATGGTCGCCAATCCAAAGAGAAATCCACCGCCCAGCCACAGCCCGATGACTATATTGCGTTCGCGGTTCGTCGGTATCAAATCGAGCCATTTCAAGCCGAGCAAAAAAACCGCGAGCCATAGCCACTGGTAAGCCACCAAGCCGAGAATGCCGGTCGAAACGAGCACATCCCAGGTCTCGTTGTGGCTGTGATCTTCTTTCGTGTTCTCGATGTTGCCGTCGGCGAGACGGAACTGGGTAAAGATCACCGCCATTGAATCCGGTCCATAGCCAATCAAGGGACGCAAGAGATGCCAGCGGTCGGGTGTTCCATCGGGAAATTGCGCGACGGGTCGTTCGGCAAAGATGCGCGCATCGGCTTCCCAGATGAGCGTGCGAACTTTGCCCGTGCCGCTTTCGCCTTCAAAAATGTGACCGAGCGATCCGATATACGGCGCGTTGCGAATCGGTTCGAGCGGAGTGTTGGGCACATTCAGTATGACGAGAGTGAGAACACCGATCAGTCCGACCACGACGATGGTTTGCAACGTGCGCCTCATGCGGAAAACGAGCGCGAGCATCAACGCAAAAAAGCCCAGCCCGGTGATCCATCCGACCCAGGGTCCGCGGCTGATCGTAAACAGAAGGCATATCGCTTGAATCAGCGCGATCAATCCGAAAATCCCGGCGCGCAGCCAAGGCACGCGCGTTGCCGCCGTTCTTGCCGCGTGCGCACTGGCGATGGCTTGACCCAGGGTTAGAAAGAAAACCAGGATCAGATACGCGCCTAAAAAGATCGGGTTGCCGAGCGTGGCGAAGACGCGTCCCGGAATGTCGCGATCCCAGACCAGTGGATCGAGACCATAATTTTGAATGATACCGTACAACGCGATCGGTAAACTGGTGAGCGCGAGCGTCGCGACCAAACGGTCGAATTGTTGGCGCGTCGTCAAGCCCTGCGCCATCAGCGCAAAGAGCGCGACGTACGTCAAGGCGATAGATGCGCCCTGGGGACGCGTGAACGATCCAGTGAAGGAAACCGCCGGAGCAATCGCGGTGATCGTGGTGAGCAGTTGCGCCAAGACAATCGCGAGAGTCGGCAAGACGAGCGGCGCGGCGAACCGTTCGCGCCAGGGTCGTGCGCCGAGCCGGCGTTGTTCCAGCCATTTGATCACCCACGCAAGCGCCATGCCGCTCACACACAATTGGATGAACACCATCTTGTCGGCGTCGAAAATGCGATAGGTATTGACGTTGAGGTACAACGGGGCGAGGATGACCGCGATCAACCATCCTGCCTCGATGAGGCGTTCGCAGAGGATACTCAATCGGCTAGGAGATTCTATTTTCTCGTTTATTTTCATTTCCGGCATACCTGGCTTGATTCACAGGGAAAGGCGGTTTGGCTGAACTGTCAACCAAACCGCCGTACCATGTTATGAAATCGGACTCGGGTTCAATGTGCGCCTAGTGGAGGTCCGTCACGACATCAATCTGAGCCGGCGCGGTGCGTTCGATTTGCAATGTGCCGCCGGTCGGCGGTTTGACTTCGAGTGCAAAGGTTTTGTTGGCAGTCACCGCTGTGATCAGATAGACTCGAATTTTCGCCAAATTGCCAGCCGAGAGAATTTGCAAGGTAGCGGTGTTCGCCGGTGGCTGCGTGACGACCCACTTGCCTGAACCAGCCGTGCTAGACACCGCCGAATCGTACGTGAGGTCCGTGTTCGCGCTCGAATCGCGATAGGTTATCTTGACTTTGCTGAGGTCAACGGACGATCCACCCGCAACCGTCGCGAGGTTAAAGACCACTTGACTACCCGTCGTCTCAAGCACGACACTGCCCTTGAGTTCCATCGAGCCGCGGACTTCTTGCAAGCCACTGTACGCGGCTTCTTTACTGCGTTCGGTAAGGAAGGTGCCGGTCGAAAGAACGGTGAAGGCAAAGATCGCGGCGACGACGACGAAGGCAATCAAGATGATCGCGGTCTCCAGCGCGGTGATGCCACTCTCATCCTTCACCATGCGATTGAATTTAGTGTTCATTGGGATTCTCCCTTTTGTGATTTCTAATTCGGGAAGATGATTGATCCTCCCAACTTCGTTGGCTTGGTCGTTGCCTAGTGCAGATCGGTCACGACGTCAATTGCGGCAGGGCAGGTGCGTTCGATTTGCATCGTACCGCCCGTCGGCGGTTTCACTTCGAGCGCAAAAGTTTTGTTCGCGGTCAAAGCGGCATTCAAATAGACCCGAATCTTCGCCAGGTTACCGGCAGATAGAATCTGCACCGTCGCCGTGTTGGCGGGTGGTTGGGTGGCAACCCAGTTACCCGCGGTGCTGGTCGTGCCCGTCGCGTAGGTGAGGTCCGTGTTCACGCCGGTGTCGCGATAGGTCATCTTGACTTTGCTGAGGTCTACCGACGAACCGCCGGCAACCGTTGCGATGTTAAAGACCACTTCTTGCCCGGTGTTCTCGAGTACGACACTGCCTTTAAGTTCCATCGAGCCGCGGACTTCTTGCAAGCCAGCATACGCGGCTTCCTTGCTCCGTTCCGTGAGGAAGGTACCGGTCGAGAGGACGGTGAAGGCGAAGATGGCGGCGACCACGACGAAGGCAATCAGGATAATCGCCGTTTCCAGCGCGGTGATACCACTTTCGTCCTTCATCATTCGTTTGAATTTGGTGTTCATTCTAGTCTCCTTTTAGAATCTTGATTGTCTGGATAACAAGTGGAAGAGTACGTTGCTTGACTTTCGCTTCGATAGATACCTCCATTTCCGACGACCCTACATCGTTGACGTTTTGCTATTCTATAAACGAATTTAACACAGAGATTACCGGCGTGCCCTTTCAGATTCATTGCAAAATAATTTGCGCGCTTTGTGTTTGCGCTCCAGCACATAGCGCACACCCGCACTACCGGCAAGGACGAGCAGAATCAAGGCAACGATCAACCAAGCCGAGGGCAAGAGTGAATTCACGACGGCGACGATCAACACGACAACGGTCAGTCCAATGAGCATATCGGGACGATTACGGACAAAACTCAACGCGTTGCGCCACGCGATGTTTTGCCATTCCGGGTCTTCCTGTTCGAGCAACAAGACCAGCGGGTACATCTGCAACAAGAGCCATACGAACGCGAGCGCGAGCCAGAACGCGCGCAAGAACAAGGCGAGCGTCGCATCTTCAAGAAACAGACCGCCGGGCAGATACAGATAAATGTTGCTGAACAGGACGATGGCAAGGAGCATATTGACGATGGCGAGCAACCAGGCTTTTTTCTGCCAACGCGCACTCGCGGCTGTTTTTTCCGGTAACGCGTGTTGAATCTCGACAAGCGTCTTCTGAATATCGCGCTTGAGCGTTTTGACTTCGTGTTCGAGCGCTGCGATCCGCTGTTGCATTTGTTCGGATTCCATCCCCACCTCACTCTGTTTCACAGTCACTATACCCGGATTCGGACCCGTCTGCCCTTTCAAGTTCATTGCAAAAAAATTCGCCGAGCGATGTTATGCCGGCGAAAAAAAGTAACCGCGTCCGCGCACCGTGCGTATGAGTTGCGGCGCATCGGGACCGGCTTCAAGTTTTTGGCGCAAGCGAAACACGACCGAACGAATCACATTCTCGACCGTCCATTTGTCCATCCCCACGTATCCCACCGACCGGGCAAGTTGATTGACCGACAACACCTGGTTCGGCTGTTCCATCAGCGCAACAAGAATCGAGATTTCGCTTTCGGTCAATTCGACCGTGTGCGGTGGACGCGTGTGAAGGATCGCCATACGCTTGTCACGAACGAGTTCGAGCATGCTCTCCAGCGGCGGCGGAGACGCCGACGCGCGCGGCGCGGGCGCACTTTCACTCGGATCGCGCAACGCGTCCATCACATCGCCGATCATGTTCACCAAATGTTGGCGACGTAATTGTTGCGCGCGCTCTTCCATCGCTCGCGCGATCACGAGGTAGAGATCTTCCGATTTGCACGGCTTGAGCAAATAATCTACCGCGTTCAACTTGACCGCGAGAATCGCGCTCTCCGCGCTCGCGTGCGCGGTGAGCACGACGATGAGCAAATCGTGACGCAGTTCACGCGCGCGGCGCATGATCTCGGAGCCGGACATGCCCGGCAACACCAAGTCCACGATCATCAAATCGTACGTCTCGCCGGCAACCCGTTGCAACGCCTCTTCGCCGGAACTCACTTGGTCAACACGGCAACCCTTCAATTGGAGAAATTTGGCGATGGGTTGGCGCACATTGTCGTCATCGTCAACGACCAGCAGACGCGGCGCAGACTGGGTAGGCGCAGGAAAAGAAGCAGCCATTGGTTTGGTGACACTCTACCAGATTCGGCTCAACGCCGGCGCGGCGTGCGCGCTTCGTCTTCGACTTGACTCAAAATGATCTGGCGTTGATGCCAACCCCACGATACCGCTGCCACACAAATCAGAACGAGCATCGCTTCGAACATCGCACACCTCCGTGAACAAAAAAATCCCACTCCGAGTGACCGAAGCAGGATGGGTAACGAGATGCAGTGTTGAAATTTCTTCGGCGGCTCGGCGACCATCGTCTTGCGACCTTAGGTCCGTAGCTTTGCGTCGCCGGCTTTCGCCGGGTTTGCCATTTTCGAAGGTAGAGACCTGGCGCGCTTGGTCTCTACTTGAATCTGCGCTCATTATACGCGGCGCGATGCATTAGCTAAATGGGATTGTGGGGCTAGTATCAGAGGACTAGACGCGACGGAAGCGCCGTAGGGTTTTAGAAAACCCTGCGGGTCTATCCACCACGCGTCTCCACTGGAACCGGCGCCGCGCGCGCGGGAAGCGGCGGATCGGGATTGACGATCAAGCGTCGCCACACAAACGAGACGACCCACACCATCACGATGCCGCAGAACACGCCCGGCGACCACGCGCCCGCGCGGTCGAGCAGAAATCCGCCGACGATCGGCGCGATCACACGCGTCAAACTTTCGACCGACGCGGCGAGACCCAGGGTTCCGCCGATTTCTTCCGGGTACACCGATTTGGTCAACGCGCTGCTCAACACGGTGTTGAGCAATCCACCGGCGAGCGCGATCGGCGTCGTGATGACAAGAATGCCAATCAAATCGCCGACGACCGACCACGCGAGCAACGCCGCGCCCATCACCAGCGTGCCCACAAAGATCAAACGGTTTTCTGGGAAACGCGCGGTCAACCAACCGACGCCAACCGCTTGGATAAACACCGAGAGAATGCCGACGAATGCCAACACATACCCAGTTGTCTGCGCGGTAAACCCCAGGTGGTGTTGCGCGTACAGCGCAAAGATGGATTGCAACACCGCGAACGCCAAGCCGAAGAAGAACCGAATCTGCAAGAGCGGACCGACGCGCGGGCGCGTCAACGCGTTACGCAGCGCAGCGAAGGTAAACGGCGGACGTTGCCGTGACGCGCTGGCAACGCGTTGTTGTGCCGTCAGCGATTCGGGCAACCAGACCAAGACGGCGATGAAATTCAGGAACGCGAGTCCCGCCGCGATGAACGACGGCGCCGCGTAGCCCCATTGGCTCAACGTGCCGCCCACCGCAGGACCGATGATGAAACCGAGACCGAACGCCGCGCCCATCATGCCCAATCCGTTAGCGCGATTTTTTTCGTCCGTCACATCCGAGATGTACGCTTGCGCGACCGAAATGTTGCCGCCAGTCAATCCTTGAATCAAGCGGCTCGCGAATAACACCCACAGCGCGTTCGCAAATCCAAAGAGCATAAAACCGGTGAACGTGCCGAAAATACTGATGAGCAGTACCGGTCGCCGTCCCACACGATCCGACAAGCGACCCAGGATCGGCGCGCCGATCAACTGCGTCACCGCGTACGCGGCGACGAGCAAGCCGGTCGTGAATGGATCCGCCCCGAACGTCTCGGCATAGTACGGCAAGAGCGGCAGAATCAAACTAAAGCCGAGCAGGTCAATAAAAACGATGACGAAGATAGTCGCCAGACGACGATTATTCATTTGATTTTTTCCAACACCTTTCTCGACGCGGCATCTTGATATTTTGCGCCGAGCGACGCTTCGCGCGCTTCGGCATGTCGCGCGATTTCGTGAATCAGCCCGGAAAAAATCCAGGCATGAATCGGATAAAGCGAATACCAGTAAAACAAACCGAACAGACCTTTGGGCACAAAGAACGCGGTTTGGATCAGCAAGGTCGTACCATTTATTTGCGGGCGCGCTTGAAATTCGAGCCACGCCAAACCGGGGACGCGCATCTCGGCGCGCAAGCGCAACAAGCGATTCGGATCAACTTGTTCGACGCGCCAGAAATCGAGCGCGTCGCCGGTAAACAAATCGTCCGGATGGCGGCGACCCCGCCGATAGCCCACGCCGCCGACCAACCGGTCCACCGTGCCGCGCGCGCGCCACAAAAAATTGGCGAACAACCAACCGCGCGCGCCGCCCAGTCCGGTAAAAATGCGAAACACGGATTCGGCGGAGGCATTCACGATGTGTTGACGTGTTTCGGCAATGATACCTTCTTGCAGCGTCATGGTCACCGGACGCACGTCGCCGGTGCTCGTCACGAGCGCATCGCTCCACGACGTTTCGACTTGCGCGGTCTTGAGACGCATCAACGCAAGCTCGAGCGCGGTCGCGTAATCGAGCGGCTGGATGTCGGGAAACAATCGCCGCGCTTTGTCGTCGCGCACGACAACTTCGTTGCGTAATCCTTCGATGAGCGGCGCGGCGATGCTCGAGGAAATGGGCGTAACCCAGTGCACCCAATAGACCGAGAGGCGCGGCGTCAACACGGGCACGGGAATCAACCAACGCCGCAAACCGCGCGCGCGGGCATACCCCAGCATCATGCTTCGATAGGTTTGTATATCCGCGCCGCCGATCTCGATGATTTGTCCGGCGCTTTCCGGCACACGCAACGCTTGAATGAGATAACTAAGCACGTCGCGAATCGCGATCGGTTGGACACGCGTCGTGACCCAGCGCGGGCAGACCATCGCCGGCACGCGCTCGGTGAGATGGCGAATGATTTCAAAGGACACGCTACCGGAACCGACGATGATCGCCGCGCGAAACTCGGTGACTGGCACCTCGGCTTTGCGCAGCACATCGCCGGTGAGTTGGCGCGAACGCAAGTGACGCGAGAGATCGGCGCGCGGATCGCCCAGTCCGCCTAAATAGATGAGACGGTCCACGCCGGCATCGCGCGCGGCAAATGCAAAATTGTGCGCGCCGACCATGTCGCGCGTGTCATAGTCCGCCATTTGGCTCATGCTATGCACCAGGTAGTACGCGGCGTAAACATCGCGCATCGCCGCCGGCAGAGTATTCGGCTGGATGACGTCACCCTCCACAACCTCGACCTGGGTAAGCCACGCGCGTCCCTGCAAACGCGCCGGGTCGCGCACGAACACGCGCACGCGATAGCCCGCCTCGAGCAAACGCGGGACGAGCCGCCCGCCGACGTAACCCGTGACACCGGTGACCAAAATCAAATCACTCACTTGGTTTCCAATCCAAAATGATTTAGAATTGCAAACCTTCCAGGTCTCGCGCAAGCGTCTGGAAGGTCTTGACGATTTCGTTTCATTTCAACGCGTCGCGCAATGCCGGTTCGACATCTGGAAACTTGAATTTGAAACCGGCTTGCTGCAATCGCGTCGGCATCATGCGTTGGCTCGTCAGCAAAAGCCGGTCTGCCATTTCGCCGAGCGCGAGTTTCAACGCGATCTCCGGCACGGGCAACCACGCCGGACGCTTGATCGCCTTGCCGAGCGCGCGACCGAATTCCGCGTTCGTCACCGGATTCGGCGCGGAGAGATTGAACGCGCCGCGCAACGCAGCGTGATCTATCAAAAAGTGAATCGCGGCGATGTGATCCGCGAGATGAATCCAGGGCACGTACTGTTTGCCGCTGCCCAACGGACCGCCGACGAAAAATTTGAACGGCAGCGCGAGCATCGGAAACACGCCGTCAGTTTTGCTCAACGGCAAGCCGGTGCGAATGACGACGCGACGCACACCGAGCGACCAGGTTTCGGCGGTAGACGATTCCCAGTCTACGCAAACGCGCGCAAGAAAATCATTTCCGGCGGAGGTCTCTTCGGTGATGACTTGTACGCCGCGCGAACCGTAATAGCCGACCGCCGATGCTTGAATCACGACGCGCGGTTTCTCGGTCGTCGCCTGCACCGCCGCGACAATCGCGTGCCCCGCATTGACGCGGCTCTCGCGGATTTTGCGTTTGCGTTCCGCGCTCCACGGAATCGGCGGCATGCCGATGCTTGCGCCGGCGAAATTCACAAGCGCGTACGCGCCGTTCGCCAGATCGCCCCAGCCCTCCGCGGTGCGCCCATCCCATTGGACAGCGCGCATCCCGTTCGGCAAATTCTTCGCCTTGTCCGGTTGGCGCGTGAGCGCGATCAATTCGTATTCGTTTTGCGGCGCGGCTTGCGCGAACGCACGACCCAGGAATCCCGTACCGCCGGCGATAATGACCCGTTTCATTGCATCCTCCTTTGGCGATGACAAAAAACGAATGTGACATTGCCGAATTACTTACGCAGAAAAAAGTACACCGTACCGGCAGTAATCACTGTGACGACGATCAGCGCGCCGATGCCAAGGGCGGCGAAATTGATTTTGCCAAAATAGCTTTGAATGCTAATCCATACATTGGGAAACATCGGCACATCGGACATGCCCCATTCTGCGCGTCCACCGAGCGTAAGCACGTACTTGCCGGTCTTGTTCTGCGCGTTGTACACCGCGATCAGATACGCGCCATCGCCCGGCAAAGTGACCCGCGCGCTTTGGCGCGTCCAGTACGCCGTTTGCGTGGTCGGCTCCAAGAAAACACTTGCTGGATCGTGACCGGGGTCTGGCATCACGAGCGCGTGCTCGTTCGCGTTCAATGGAAACGGCACGGCGTCGGTTTGCGCGATCGCGTTGCCAATCAACGCGATCTCTACGCCAAACTGGGTCGCCTCATCGGTCTTGGGCAAGTTGGCGCTGATGTACACCACATCGCCACGCGCGCCGTCGAACGTGTAATAATTCACTTCGCCGGGCTGGGTCAATTGCGCGTAAACGACCCAGGAAGTTTGATCGTCGGTGATTTTGAACGCCGTCGCGCGCGTCACATTGCTGCGCGGCTCGACGAAAATCGGACCCTGCGCGAACGCCGCACGCGTGGCAAGCATCACTAGAACCATCGCGCCGAAAACAGCCAATCGTTTCATCAGAACCTCATTGGAAACACGCGTCGCTCAAGCGCGCCAGCAACGGTTTGAAAGCGGACGCGTGTTCCGAACCCAGGGCGCGACTAAGCGCGCGCGAAAACAGTTTGATGTGATTCACAACGGCGTCGGGCGGGACCGCTCGCGGCGACAACATCTGCTTGAGCCAGCGACCGTCCAGCTCCATCAAGTCGGGCACGTCGAACGCGAGCGCGGACGCGAGACTATCTGTCAAATACAACCCAGCCATCCGCAAATCTTCGGCGCGCCAACGCGCGCGCGGCGCAAGCGACAACTGCGCGAACACCGCCTCCGCTGATTCGCCCGCAATCGTCAAACGATGTTCCTGCAACGCCATCACCGCGTCCCAAGCGCGTCGCCGCGGCGCATACACCTCGCGACATGGTTTGAGCGTGGCAAGGCTGCGCGCGGCAGTGGATAGATCGTCGCCGAGAAAAACGCCGGGCAGACGTTCCTGCAACGCGGGCACAAGATTCAGCAAGCGTCCGCCGAATGCCAACGGCGTTGGCGGGCGATTTTCTTGGCGCAACCACGGGAGCAAACTTGCCAAGCCGATCACCGTCGTCACAGTAACAACGACCCAGTTCGACCTGGCTTGGCGCGCCGCGGCGGCGATTTCGGCGAGCGGCGTGCGTTGACCCAGGTACGTCACGCTCCAACCCTGTTGTTGCGCGAGCCACGCAAACATCAGCAGACCGATTTCGTGATCTTCAGCGGGCGCGCACGCGGTCAGCACGCGCGGGTTGAGCGTCAGATTGGACGCCTGCGATTGCAGCACCGCCGCCAGTTTGCGCCGCACCAAATTGCTCGCGAGGTGTTCCTGCCACACGGCAATTTCGTTCTGCGCCCACTGTTCGCCGATGGATGCCATCGTCGGTTGAATGATGTCGAGCGCGACCTGGGCGGGCGCGAACAGCGCGAACGCTTGATCGAGAATTTTCTGCGCCGCGTTCTCATCCGCTTCCACAAATGCCGCGAGGAGCGCGGCTTGCATTTCGGCAAGCGGCGGTTGCGTCGCGGCGAACGCTTGCGCCGGCGATTTTTGCTGGAACAGCAGACTGGCTTGGGCGGGCGATAGCCCGCTGGCGATTTGACGCTTCATCCACAGCACGTTAGCGATGTCATGCTCGTCGTACAGCCGGTAGCGATTATCCGCGTGGCGACTGGGGCGCGGGACGCCATAGCGGCGTTCCCACGCGCGCAACGTATGCACCGAAACGCCGGTGCGTTCGGCGACGATTTTGATAGTCAATCCAGCCATGGGCGCATTCACGCTAAAGATTATACATTCCTGTACAATGTTTGTCAAGTGTCCATGCAAGTCGCGCCAACGATTGCATCGTCACAAGAACTGTGTTAAAATTCGCACAAGCACAACGTTCCACCGCGAAATTCAGCCCGTAGACGCATCCTTCGACTACGCTCAGGACGCCGCGCCGCTCAGGATGCTTTCGTGAAGTACTGAACCTGAAAAGTCTGTCGAACGCGAACCAGTTCAGTCCGCGCGCGATGATTCGAATGATGTATCGAAGGGTCTATGCCGGACACGAACAGCACGACACGCGATCTCTTTATCAGCTACAGTCACTACGATGCCGCCTGGGTGCGCGCACATCTGTTGCCGCCACTCGAAGCGGCGGGCATTGCGGTTCTGATTGATTTCCGCGATTTCGAACCGGGCGCGCCTAGCGTAACCGAAATGGAGCGCGCGGTGCTCACTACTCGCAAAACGTTGTTGGTCATTACCCTGCGCTACCTCGCCAGCGAATGGACTGCCTTTGAAAACATCCTCGCCCAAACACTCGATCCTGCCGCGCGCCAACGCCGCGTCATCCCACTGCTCCTGGAACGTTGCGAATTGCCTCTCCGCATTCGGATGCTGACGTATTTGGATTTCTCCCAGCCCGACCCACTAACCTGGACGCGCCTGATCAATGCCGTGCGTCCTCCATCCAATTCATCCACCCCAACCTGACCTCACCAAGACCATCGAACGCGCTATCTGGAGGTGTCGAATGACCGAGAACGCGCGTGCCCAGTACGATGTTTTTGTGAGCCATGCTTCCGCCGACCGCGCGTGGGTGGAAGACTGGCTCTTGCCGCGCTTGGAACAAGCCAACTTGCGCGTGTGTGTCGGCTTTCGCGACTTTGTGGTGGGCAAACCGGAAATCGAAAACATTCAACACGCGGTCGCGCACAGTTATCGTTCGCTCGTCGTAGTGACGCCGGCGTGGCTGGCAAGCGAATTGAATGTGTTCGAGGCGCAATTGTTGCGGTACGACGATCCACTGGCGCAACGACGCAAGTTATTGCCGCTCATCCTCAAGCCGTGTGACCTGCCCGAAATTTTCACCAAGCCCAAATTGACCTCTGCCGATTTCACAAACCAAAAGAAATGGGAACAGCAATTCACGCGCGTCCGCCGCGATGTTGAAGATGTGATTCCCGTTCCTTTCCCGCGTGGCTGGGATTGGAGTGCGTGGCGACGCTGGGTTCGGCGCTATCGGCGCGAGATTCGGCGTTACACCATCGCGTTGACCGCGCTCGGTGTTTTGATATTGATGCTGGGTCAACAAGGACCGTTTGCGCCGCGACTCGGGTGGTCCGCGGTTGATCTGCGCGATGATCTCGGGCACACCGCGCAAGACGCGTTCCGCATTTTGCGCGTGGACGATGCGCTCGTCGTCGGCGCCGCGAGCGATTTTGCAAACGATTGCAAAAAGGTTGCCGATTTGCCGGGCTTGTGGCGCAGTGAGAATGGCGGGCAAACGTGGAAAGCGGTCACGGCGACGCTCGAGTTCAAGCTACCTGGTCAGACCTGCACGATCGCGGCAATCAAATCGTTTGCGGCAACGGGACGTCGCGTGTATGCCGCGACGAGCGATGTCGGCTTGCTTCGGAGCGACAATGCGGGCGCAAGCTGGGACGCGGTCGGTGTCGGTCAAGTACCCGAGCAACTCAAATTGGTGGCAGTTTCACCCAGCAATCCTGATCTGGTCTTTGTCGCGGTCACCGGCGGCAGCTTGTGGCGCTCGACAGATGGCGGCAATCGGTGGACGCGCGTGGATACGGCAGGAGCATGTCCGGGCGCGGCTGGGCGCGCGCTGCCAGAAAATTTTTTGGTCAACGCGATGTTGATGACGGATGCCGGACTGTACGTGGGTAGCGGCGCGACTGAACGTCCACCCAGTTATGCCGGTTTGTACTATAGCCGCGATGATGGCGCATGTTGGCAACGTCAACACGATGGAATGCAACGCTATCGCTATCTTGCGTTAGCCCACGCGCCGAATCCGCAAAACGAGATCGTGATGTTGACCCAGGATCTTCGCGCGCCGTATGATGCCAAGCCGTATCATGTCTGGAGAATCGAAAACGGTGCGCCGTCGAACCCAATCGGCGAATTCTCGCAGACGGTAAGTGGATTGTACGTAGATGGCAACGCACAACCGCGTTGGTACGTGGCGGATTTTTTCGGCAAAGTTTATTACAACTATGTTCGCGGGGCAGGCACTCCCGACACACTTGCGCCGGTGAATCTTTGTTTCGCTTGCCTGTTGTATTTCGCCCAAGACCCGCGCGCGCCGGCGGATGTCCCGCTCGTGTTGATGAACTCGCGCATCGTGTTCGCCAGCAATCGGGTCTTGCGTTATCAAATCGTGCCCTGGTATCGCGCGCTGTTGCCATAAAAGTAATTTTGGAATTCAGTCAACCTTGCGAAGGGTTAATCGAAAAACCTTCGCAAGAGTTTTCGCTAAAGAATGACGCCAGTGTTACGAAAAGAAAGGAGGATGCTCGTGAATCACGTACGCCGTCCGGCTGCGAATTCGATTTACCCGCGCGGCGAATCGCGCTTCGCGCGCGAACTGTCGCCGCAACGTTCGCGTCAATCGCCAATCATTCGCCCCCACGACGACAAAGCGAATATCCGCGTGCTATCGCCTGGTCAGGACCCGTTCGTGGGCGGCGGCTTTAATGCCGACGCGAAAGAGCTGGAGATTTCGCAAACCGCGTTGCGCGATTACCAACCACAGTACGCCAAGATGCAACAGGAATTCAAAAACACCTTGTTCACTTGGCGCGCACAACGCTCGGCGGCGACCGGTCTGCCGACGCATCTCCCAGGTTGGTTGCAATCGGATCAAGTGAGTTGGTCTAATCCGGTCGAGAAGGCAACGGCGTGGCTCAACAATCCGATGATTTCGCAAGCGTTGTTCGGAACAATCGAGTGGAAATCGGTGTGGCGTCTTGTGCCGGACGACTTGACGCGCGAGGTGGAAGCGGACGTGCGTTACCAACAATTCTCCGGCGAATTGCCGGTGTATGGCGGTACGCTCAACGTGCACATCACGGCGAAGGAGCGACGCGTCTATGCGACGAGCGCTTTTTTCCCGGCGCCGCACGATCTCGCCTTCAAGTCAGAGGTCTCCATCGAGCAAGCCGTTTGCATCGCGCTCAATGCGGTAGCGCACTATACCGAGCGTACGCCAAACCCAGACGCGCAAGTCGAAATCGAACTCGTGGAACGCGCACGAAATCGCGTGGTGAAATGTGTGGACGCCGTGCCTTCGTTTGCCGGTTGGCACGCGCGGGTGGTGCATTATGCCGGGAGCGAATCGTGTGTACTGCCTTTCGGTGGAGAGTATTTTCTCGCGACCCAGGTTGAATTGCATTCTCCCGATGACACAGAAACCTGGACGCTGTTCATTGATCGCGAATCCGGCGAGGTGCTCGGTTTGCCGCAATCGTCCGCGTTGCACGCGAACGCGGTGGCGTTTTCGAATGCGGGCGAGGCGTTGCATTGGGAACTCGTACCGAACGCGCAACTGACCGGCAATTTTCCGGACGCCGATCCTACGCCGGCGTTCATCCATGTCAAAATTCAAACGGCGAACGGCGAGGTTCCTTTCCAATGGCAAGCAGGACCGTTGAGCCATGATCCGAGCACGCCCGAATTCAAGGCGGCGAACGCGGCGTATCACGCCGGCAAAATGTTGACCTATTTTCAGAACGGTTGCGCTGGACAACCCAACAGTGTTCGCGCGCGCTTGAATCCGGCGACACACATTGACCTAGTCGTGGACACGATTGCGCGAACCAAGTTCGATTTCGGCAGTACGCCGCCGCGCATCACGTTTCAAAAAGACCCAGGTGATGGCATCGAGACCGCCGCGAATTTAGTGCATCAACCGGCGCTTGACCCGGAGTTGATTTATCACGAAGTCGCGCACGCGTTGATGTGGCTGCTCAATCCAAAACCGTTCAAAGCTTCGCCCGGTGCGCCGCCCTTTGCGCGTTCGTTGTTGGAGGGGTATGCCAATTATTTTGCGCGCTCACTCGCCGAGCAAACGGACCCCGCGTTGTTGTGGGCGCGCGCGGCGTATCGTGCCCAGGATGTCGTCGCCGGCGTTGACAAAGGGTGGGGACAACGCTGGGCGCTGACGCGTCCAGACGCCATCGCCGGCGCAGACCTGTTCGCTTTGCCGAATCTCTATCCGCTTGCCGTGGTCAGTGAGGACGCGTTACCGGTGTATGATGCGGCGATGGTCTGGGCGCGCGTGTTGTGGGATTTGCGAACACTCGTCGGCGTTGATGTGGCGGATCGTTTAGCGTTGAGCGCGTACATCAAATTCGACAGTGAACTCGTTTCCAATTTCGAGTTTGCCAGCGAGACGCTCTCGTACACCGCCGAAGTTGAATTCCCCCAGATCGAATGGCGCGAAATTTTGCGCGTGCTGTTCTCACAACGTGGCATCGTGACCAACCAAGGAATCCAGGCATTAACCACATCGGGGCAATCGGTCGTCGTCGGCGCAGATGCCGGCGTGATGCGCTTTGACGGACAAAATTGGTCGCGCAAAGAAGACGAACTGGTGGACAATCAGCCGAATGAATTTTTGCGCGATGTGGTTGCGCTCGCCGTTCGTGGTAACACGTGGTACGCCGCGACGGAGACCGAGGTTTATCAGCAAGGTCCCAACCATGCCCGGTGGCGCAAGGTCGCGGCATGGAAGAACGCCAAACATGGGCGACTCTTTGCACTTGCCACTCCCTCGAACGACGACCCATTTGTGGGGAGCGGTTTGGGCGCGTTGCATCCGAATCCGACCTGGACATTCTACAACCCGCAAAATGGCACGCAATTCGAAGGTCGGCTCGCGCTCGATCTCGCCATCGCGACGAACGCGGTATCGGCATTGTGCATCGCTGGCTACAACGCAGTGTGGACGCGCGCCGCGAATGGCTCGTGGAAGATGGTTGTCTTAAATCGCCAAGCCGATGATTTGGTCACGTGTCTCGCGTCGAACGACGCGACGGTTTACGTCGGCACGGGCAACGTCGGTATCTGGCAATTGCAGATTGACCAGAATGGCGAAACGCAACATCAAATCCAGGTTGCGACGAAAGCAAACCTGAATGATTCGGCGGTGCTTTGCCTTGCCGTCAGCGCCGCGCCGGAATTCGCGGTGTATGCGGGCACGACGAGCGGCGCGTTCAAAGGCGTCTCGCGCAACCATGCTTGGGAATGGACGCGACTCGACGGCGGCGATTTACCGCACGATGCCACGGTCACGCAAATTCTTGCGAAGGACGATGTGCTCTGGGCAGGCACCGCGCTGTACGGACTGTGGCGTCGCGTGAACGAGGTATGGGAACCGGTAGATGAGGTTGACGCGTTAGCGGGCATCACTGTGCCGACGCTAAAGACCGAGCAGGTCATCGCGCTTGCGCCTTCTACGCGCTGGACTAGTCGCTGGGCGGTTTTCTATTTACAGCAAGCGACGCCCACACTCGTCGTTGATCCGCGACCTGAGGAGTTATGGTGGTTGAAAAGGAGTGTCCAGAAAATTGCCGGCAACGCTGAGGATACGCGGATCGTTTACGCACAACTCGAACCTGGCTACTATGCGCTCAAGTACGGCGCGGTGAATGTGGTCACGACGATCCAACTCGACCTTTGACTGTGACGCAATCGGATGAGCAGAAAGGAGGTGCGCCTTCAAATTTTCGCACAACAAAGTAGTTTGGCATCGGCAAAGTGGTTACAATCGCGCTAGCGACCCAGGTCAAAAAAGGAGTGCTAAATGGCTTCGCAATTCGTGGTTGAAGCAACGTTCGAGATGAAAAAAAGCAAGTCGCTCGGACCGTACTTTGGCAAACGCGCGGTATATTCCTTGGCGAACGCGCCAGACGCGGTGTTGGCTTTTGACTCGTCCGCGAACTTGAGCGCGGCGATTGACCAGACCGTTGATCCGGTGTACTGGATCACGCGAACGCGCAATACCGCCGGCGCGGATTCGTTCAACAGCACCAAGTACACTTTGATTTCCATTGGAAATGCCGAGCCGTTGATTGATTTGCGATTGGATCATCCCAACCAGATTGATCCTGTCGTTCCCGCCGGACGTTCCATTAAACTCGCGCGGCAAAAGGAATTCACCGCGCCCTTGGGTGGTCCGGGAACCAAGGTCGGTGAACTGACAGTGAAACTGGAAGGTCCCGCCGGCGACTTTTATCCATTGACGATTGAAGCGGTGGGACATGCGACGGATCGCGCCCAAGCCCTCGCCAACTTTGCGAATGTTTTCATGGTGTTGGCGCGCCGCGCCGGCGGCTATGGCGTAATGTTTGTCCTCGGCGCTCAAATCGCCGGCGACCCAGCTACCTGGAGAGCCGAGTTTTGCGAGAACACACGCGGGACAACCGATCCGATTTTGCAGGGGATGCGCGCAATCGCGGGCTGTTGAAGCGTGAGTCTGCGCTTGCCGCATCGCAAATCCAACGCGCCTGATGGTGAATAAAACAAGACCGTCTCTGAATCAGAGACGGTCTTGTCATTACACAAAAGCAAATCGCTGGAAATAGTCCAGGTTGAGCGCCAAGAGTTGCGACACCTCGATTGTGGACGCGTCGGTTGGAACTGGGAATGGATTATCTTGTTGCGCGGACTTTATGAGTGTTTCGATGGCGCGCAATAATTGTTGATCTTCACTCGCGCGCAGTTGCTCCGCCGTCAAATTGCGTTCCCCTTCCGGCATCAACAGACGCGCGGTCACCGGCAGTGTGACCGTTTTATCCGGGATGATCCCTTTGTGCCAAATCACGCGTCCATTCGGCGTCAGCCATTCTTGGATCGCGAGCATCAACGCCGAGCCGTCGGACAGCCCAAACTCGGTGAGCACGGTGCCGGTGCCGAAGGTCGTCTCGCCGATCAGCGTCGCGCGCTGTGCGTCTTGCAGCGCGCCCGACACGATCTCGGACGCACTCGCGCTCCCGCGATTGACCAAGACCACGAGCGGAACCTGGGTTGCGAGTCCGCCAGGGCGTACCGCGATGTGACGGATTTGTCCCTGCGAGTCTTTTTCCAAAAGCACATCGCCGCTCGACAAGAATTGACTCGCGGTGGTGGTCGCTTCGCTCAACAATCCGCCGGGATTATTTCGCAAGTCCAAAATGATGCCGGTCATACCCTGTTGCTGAATCTCGGTCAGCGCGGCGCGCAGATCGCGGCTGGTGTTCTGGCTGAACGCGGCGATCCGTAAATGCGCGAGCGTTGTGCCGGGCAACTGTTGCCACGTCACATTGTTCAGCGTGATCCGCGCGCGCACGATGGTCAGATCCATCGTCTGGTTCGTTTGCGGATCCAGGATCGTCAACGTGACCGCTGTGCCAGCCGGACCCAGGACGCGGCTGATCACTTGTTCCAACGGCAGACCCGTAACCACGTCGCCGTTGACTTTGAGAATGATGTGACCCGCGCGCAAGCCGGCGCGTTGCGCTGGCGAATTATCGAACGGCGCGATGATGACCGGGTGTCCATCCTTCGATTCCAGTTGCGCGCCGATGCCTTCGTACGCCCCTTGCCGGAAATTGTGTTGCGCCTTGACCATCTCCGGCGTCATAAACGTGCTGTGCCCGGTATCGCCGAGCGCGTTGACCATGCCGCTGATCGCGCCATACGTGAGCGGCTTGGTTTGCTTGGCGCTCTTGTCTACATAGTGTTGGTCAATCTTGCTCCACGCTTCGGCGATCAATTGCATATCGGGTCCGGCTGGCGTGGGCGTCTGCGCTTGCGCGGCGAGGACCTGGTGATCGAACACAATTCCAACGCCGATGCCGAGACACAAAACGAACACTATGATCACGCGCATCAAGATGCGTCGTAGATAGATTGGCATAGTTTCCTCCGTTAAAAATGTCGGACCAGTTGAGACGATAGCCCGGTTACCGATCTCCGTCACAACTTTAACTCCGGCGGGTGCTGAAGCAAGTTGAGTCGGTGGCGCATCGGGGTTCTTACGCAATCATTTTGAGCACGCCGAGGTCTTGATTCTCGGATGCCGCAACGTATTTGGTTCAACGAGAATTGCCGTGGTACCCCCATTTGTAGTGGGTATGAGATGTGATAGAATTGTTAGTAAGTAGTTTGGATGAGGTGCTGGAGGGTGTTGGGTTCATAGCTCTAGTTTACATCAAAACGCTCGAGTTGGCACATCCGCATCAGCGGACGTACCACAGGGTGTGCGTCAAGTTTTTGGGTGGTGAAAAAACCTTGCGCAGGTTGAACGGCAATCCTATTTGATTTGTCGTCAAAACCTTCGCAAGGTTGAGTGTTCCAAAATTTGGAGGGACACCCCGTACCACAGTCTCGATTTCTTTTCCTTGATTACCTGTGTTATTCTATGTTAATCCGTGTCCATTTTTCAAACGATCAGGTGGCTAGAATACTGATTACCGACGACTGACGACTGATGATAACCTGGCTTGCTTCCTACCCCAAATCCGGCAACACCTGGATGCGCGCATTGCTCACGAATTATTTGCGCGCGGCGGACGCGCCCGCCAACATCAACGCGCTCGATGGCGGACCGATCGCGAGCGCGCGCCTCTGGTTCGACGAGTGGGTCGGCGTCGAAGCGTCGGCATTGAGCGATGCCGTCATCGCGCGCTTGCGTCCCGGCGTGTATCGTTGTCTCGCGCGGGAAACGCCGGACATGCTCTACATGAAAGTTCACGACGCGTGGGCGCGCACGGATCGCGGCGAGCCGCTTTTTCCCAGCGATGTTACTGCCGGCGTGATTTATATTTTACGAAATCCGTTGGACATGGCAATGTCGGTCGCGCATCATTATGGCGTGAGCGTGGCAAAGGCAGTCGAAAATCTCTGCGATCCAACGTTCGCCACGTCGCGTTCGCTCGGCGGACTGTCCGATCAACTGCGCCAATCGCTTGGCTCGTGGAGCGGGCACGCGCGTTCCTGGCTCGACGAATCAGGTCTGCGCGTGCATGTGGTGCGCTACGAAGACCTGCGCCGCGATCCAGAAACCGTGTTTGGCGCGGTGGTGCGTTTCTGCGGGTTGCCCTGGGACGCGACGCGCGTGCGTCACGCCGTCGCCTTTTCCGATTTTTCGGAATTGCAAAGACAGGAACAGACCCAGGGATTTCGCGAACGATCCGTCGCCGCGTCCGGCGCATTTTTCCGACGCGGGCAAGTCGGCGCGTGGCGGGAAGAGTTGCCGCCTGATTTGGCGCGACGATTGATCGAAACACATGGTGAAACGATGCGACGATTTGGTTATGGTGAACAGTAAACAGTGAGCAGTGAGCAGTGAGCAGTGAGCAGTGAGCAGTGGAGAAGAGTAGATGACAATTGAATTGAACACGCGCGTTGTGCGCGCTGAAGGGTTGGTGAGCCGCGCGGTGGATCAAGACATTGTGATCCTCAATCTGGCAAGCGACAATTATATCGCGCTGGATCAGATCGGCAAACGCATCTGGGAATTATTGGAGACGCCGCGCCGCGTGGACGAATTGTGCCGGCAATTGAGCCAGGAATTCGCGGGCACGCCGGAGCAGATCGCCAACGATGTCCTGCATTTCCTGGCTGAATTGGAAAGCGAGCAGATGGTGCATGGGCTGGATAAACCGTCTGCGTAAATTGCGCGCCACGTCCTGGTCGGAGCGTTGGTTGTTATTCGAAGCATTGGTCTGGCTTGGCATGATGCGCGCGGCAATTCACTTGTTTCCGTTCCGCCGCATTGCCGACGGGCTGGGCTTGACGCAAGGCGCTGATGCCGTCACGCTCGATTCTGTGCGCGCGGCACAAGCCGCGTGCATCGGTTGGGCAGTGCATGCCGTCGCGGCGCGCGTGCCGTGGTTGAGCACGTGTCTGGTCGAGTCGCTAGCCGCCGTCATCCTGTTGCAGCGCCGCGGCATTCCCGCCACGCTCTACCTGGGTGTTGCCAAAGATACGACCGCGCCGGAAAAGATGGTGGCTCACGCCTGGTTGCGTTGCGGGGATGGCATCGTCGCCGGCGCGCATGGACGTGAACGGTTTACCGTCGTTTCGACATTTTGTGCGGCGAACCCAGCCAAGCGCGACCTAGCATAGAGCAACACCAGTCGGCGCGAGATTTTCACGCGGGCGGCTCCAATTGACGATGATACTTGATTCTTGTATCATGCAGTTGTGATCGTGTTTGTAGAAGAATACGCTAGAGTTAGTTGGCTATCGAATCGTCGCGCTGAGTTTTGGATGGGCGATGGGATTGACCCAGGTCTGGCATAGATTGCTCAATCGAATCGAAAACATTAGCATCCGCACGCGCCTGCTCGTGCTGATGCTCCTCTTTGGCTTGGCAGTCATCATCAACATCCTCGCGCTTTTCTTTCTCGCGCGCTCCGTATCCTCCTCGCTTCAAGTGATCGAAAGCGCGCGCGTGCGCCAGTTGGCTGCCGTCGAGACGCATGAAAAACTCCGCAACGCCGAAGCCGCGCTCTACCGCTATCACCTTGAAGGCGCCGCCGGATTTGCAACCCAGTTCGAAGATCAAATCACACTTTTCGGCGCGAGCGTGGCGACGTATCAATCGCTCGCCGCGACCGATGAAGAACGCCGTTGGGCGAATGAACTCGCGCAGACGCGGCAGAATGCCGCCAACCTCGGCAAGGACTTGATTCGCCTGCACGACAAACAGACCAGCGATTTGGAAATCATGCTCGACACGGAGACGCAACTGACCGGTTTGTTGCTGAGTCAAGTGCTCCCCTTGCGCGGAACCGATCCCGATTTCCAACGCGTGGTCAATGGCATGAACGAAAACGCGCAGGGGATGTTGCTGGCAGTCACCGCGTATCTCACCCTGCCGGACGATAACACGCGCGCGCAATTTACGGCGACGACGATCCAGTTTCAGCAGTACGCGACCCAGTATCGCGCGATGGCGAACCGTGCGACAGAGGCGGACGGCGCGAATCGGATTGACGCGCAGTTCGCGCGCCTGCAAAACATCGGCTCGCAATTGATCAGCGATCGCGATCAACAGCAATCGTTGTACGCGCGTTTCTTTGCCGAAATGTTTCAGGCGGGTCAACGCGTCATTGTCGGACAGATCCAGCCGCATGAGGCGCAACAATTAGCCGAGGCGCAACAGAATTTGTGGGCGGCGGTCGGTACCGCCATCCTCGTCAGTCTGGTCGTTCCGATCACGATGACGGTGATTGCCGCGTTCATTGCGACACGCCTCGCGCGCGGCATGAATCAAAACATCCTGGCGTTGCTGCGCGGCGCGGATCGCGTCGCGGCGGGTCATCTCGAACAGCCGGTCACGGTCAACACGACCGACGAACTCAAGCGGCTCGCCGAAGCATTCAACAACATGATGACCGACCTCGCCACGCGCGAGTTGCGCTTGAAAGCGCGTCTCGCGGAACTCGAAACACTGCGTCAGGTGAGTCTCCACATTACGAGCACGCTCGATCTCGACCAGGTGTTGAACACCATCGCCACGAGCGTCCTGGGTCTCGTCGAGGCGTCGAACGTGTACATTTTTACGCGCGATGACGCGGCGCGGGCATTGCAACTGGTCGCCAGTGCCGGCAGGCATGGGAGCAGCGCGACCACGCCGCCGCGTCCCGATAGTCTCGTCGCGGTGGTCGCCTCGACTGGGCAACCGCACGTCGTCCACGGTGCGTTGAGCGAACCGCTGTTCAATTCCGGCGATACGCAAAGTTGGTCCGCGCCCTCCACCGCTGCGTTCCCGATGAAACTGAGCGAACAAATCCTGGGTGTGTTGCACATTGTGTTGGACGCGCGGCGCACCTTTACGAGTGAAGACGTACGGATTTTGAGTCTCCTCGCCGATCAAGCGGCGGTTGCACTGGGCAACGCGCGTCTGTATACCAGTCTGGCTGAACGCGAAGAGCGCGTGCGGACGCTGATGCAAAAGATGGCGCAGATTCAAGATGAAGAACGTCGCCTGATTGGATTGGATTTGCACGATGGATTGACGCAACTCGTGATTAGCGCGAACATGCACCTGCAAACGTTGAATTCGATGATCGCCCAGGTCGTGGACGCGCCGGCGCGGCACGAGTTGGAGGAGAGTCGCGCGTTGATCCAAAGCGCGATTGCCGAAGCGCGCCGCGTCATCACCGAACTGCGTCCGACCGCCGTGGAGGATTGGGGTCTGGCGGAAGGTCTGCGGCGTTATGTGCTTGATGTGTGCGTGGAGGAAGGTTGGCGCGCTGAAACCCAGATTAACTTGGATGGAATTGAATTGAGTCCCGCGGTCCAAACCGCGATCTTTCGCATCGCGCAAGAGGCGCTCGCGAATGCGCGCAAACATTCCCATACGGACACCATCAAACTGGATTTGCAATCCGATGCCAACAATCTATTTTTGCAGGTGCAGGATTCCGGCTGTGGTTTCGATCTTGCCGCCTTGACGAATGAGACCGAGCGGCTTGGTTTGATCAGTATGCGGGAACGCGCCAAGATGCTGGGCGGCGCGTGCGAGATCACGAGCCAGCTCGGGCACGGCACGCGCATTTCAGTACGGATACCCCTCGCGGCATTTCAGAGGAGCGTGAATGAGCAGTGACATGAATTCGGAAATCACCATCGTCATCGCCGACGATCATCCGATGGTACGCACTGGGTTACGCAGTATGCTCAACGTGCCGCGCGTGCGGATCGTCGGCGAAGCGGAAAACGGCGACGAAGCGGTTCGCATGGCACTGGCACTCAAACCGACCGTCGTGTTGATGGATGTGCGAATGCCGGGGATGGATGGCATTCAGGCGTTGGAAACATTGATGAATGCCAAGTCGTCGGCGCGCGTGATCATGCTGACGACGTATCGCAGCACCGCGTACCTCTTGCGTTCGCTGTCCGCCGGCGCGGTGGGATTCGTGCTCAAAGACATCGCGCGGGAAGATTTGCTCGCGACGATCTATGCGGTGGCGAGCGGCACTTCGATGGTGGATAGCCAATTTCTCAAAAGCGTCTTACGCAACTTGGAGAATGAGCCAGGCGGTAAAGACACGCCACCCGAAAACATCGAGCCGCTGACCGCGCGTGAAAAAGATATTTTGCGTTTGATGGTTGAGGGCTTGACGAATCAAGCGATTGCGGATGTGTTGAGTCTCAGCGTCGGAACAGTTAAAGGACACGCGCATACCATCCTGCAAAAACTGGGGACGAACGACCGCACGCAAGCCGCGGTGAAGGCGATTCGGCTGGGGTTGATCAAGTAGAGGGGACTTGCTAGGGCTTTGTCAAAGTCGCGCCAGGCTGTCATTTCGAGCGAAGCGAGAAATCTTTTTCCTGCGCGACCAGAGATTTCTCCTCGCAAACGCTTCGCGGCTCGTCGAAATGACAATGACAAAGCCTTGTCGAGCTACCCAATGTCATTTACCTTTCCTGGGAGTTGTTATATAATCCGCACATAGGTAATTATACAGAAAGAATTCTGTATAACAATCCCAGCGGGGTCTCATGCGGAAATTTGTCCGCTTAAGTCATAGTTAGGCGCTTCAAGGAAAATGAAATATGAGCATGTGCTTAGTAATTTACACATTGAGCGATACAAATATTCAGAAAGTCCTTGCCGATCCGCCACTTATTTGGAAAGTCATTGCTTCAGCTGATCCAGATCCGTATGAAAATGCCCGTGTAGAACCATCGGGTTTCTTCAGCAAGGTTTTTGGACGAAAGAATGGTAAAACTGAACAACCAGCGGAACTCCTACTCGCCGAAGATGAAATCGCCGATATAGATATTGACAAAGCGTGGCACGGTCTACACTACATGCTTACCAAATCTGCGTGGGAAGGCGAAGCACCTCTGAATTTCCTAGTAAAGGGTGGGGGTGAAGTTGGTGATATTGATGTCGGTTATGGTCCTGCCCGAGTTTTCACATCGGATGACGTCCACAAGATAAATGCGGCATTGAAGCCAATTGATGGCGAGTTTCTCAAAAGCCGTTTTGACCCTATAGAAATGACAAAGTTAGAGATTTATCCAGACATTTGGGAGCGCAATCCTGAAGAAGACGATACTTTCGGTTACTGTGAAGAGTATTTTGGCGTTCTAAAGAGTTTTGTTGAGCAAGCAGCAGAGCGTAACCTTGGTCTGGTAATTTGCTTGTCATGAAAACGCGCCTAACAAAGCGTGCACCCGACGCTGGGGAGTCTGCGCGTTTTCAAGCGCTTTTCGTGGCTTGAAGCTGGTTCCATCAAAGAGGCGTTGTCTCGTCCCGCCCACCAGCGGGTAACGCACACCGTTATGCGTTTTGACAGCATCGTTAATTCATCTGTCAGTCTTGAACACTCGTAAGTAGAGAAAACATGAACGAATTTCTGTACTGGGCAGTCTTTGCCACAATCATCACGATCATGCTGGCTCTGGACTTGGGTGTATTCAATCGCAAAGCGCATACTATTAAACCCAAAGAGGCGTTATTGACGAGTCTCCTGTGGATTACAGTTGCACTCGCATTCAACGCGGCAATCTTTTACATGCAGGGCAGTGAGAAAGGTCTCGAATTTCTCACGGGTTACTTGATTGAAAAGTCGCTCAGTGTGGATAACATTTTCGTATTCGTCGTCATTTTTTCTTACTTCCACACCTCTGGGGAATTGCAACACAAGGTATTATTTTGGGGCATCTTGGGGGCGCTCATCATGCGCGGCATTCTAATTGCCGTCGGTTCAGCATTGATTCACGAATTCGAGTGGATCATCTACATCTTTGGCGCGTTCCTGATTTACACTGCAGTTAAACTTGCGACGCAGAACGAAAGCGGCATGCATCCTGAAAAGAATCCTGTCGTCAACCTCTTCCGAAAAATCATGCCTGTTACGCAAGAGTATGATGGCGCAAAATTCTTTACACGCGTGAGCGGCAAATTGGTCGCAACACCATTGTTCATCGTGCTACTCGTCGTCGAAACCACCGATCTCATTTTTGCGCTGGATTCAATCCCTGCCATCTTTGCCATAACCACCGACCCATTCATAGTATATACGTCTAACGTTTTTGCAATACTTGGACTGCGCGCGTTGTACTTTCTGCTGGCAGGCGCAATAGGCACGTTTCGCTATCTAAAGATCGGTCTTTCCCTGGTGCTTGGTTTTGTCGGTATCAAGATGATTATCGCCGCGCTCGACATTAAAATCCCGATTGCCATTTCACTCGGCGTGATTGCTGTCATCTTAACCGTGTCTATCGTCGCCTCAATCTTCGCGAACCGACGCGACGCTAAAGCAAAATAATGGAACGCTTGATCCGAATTAAAGTAGGCGTGATTGCGCGTTCTTTTTTTGCGGGCTTGAGTTACTTTATAAAAACCAGCGTATTCAATGGGTAAAAAACGCCAAACAAAGCGCGCAATGGAAAGGTGGGAATTGCACAAAACCGCGCATCCACCGAGCGCATTCGCGCAGTGGCGGCGCGCTTGTCCGACGATGAAATGCAACACGCCGTCGGCGAACGCTGGACTGTCGCCATCGCTCTGGCGCATCTGGCATTCTGGGATCGCCGCGTGATGTACGACCTCGATATGACCGAACGCGATGGCAAACTCTTCATCCCAGAAATTGATATTTTTGTGAACGACCTATCGCTCCCGCTCTGTGGGCGGCGATCCCGCCGCGCGCCGCCGCGCGGATCGCGATTGAATCGGCTCAACAACTGGACAAACGACTGGAAAGTTTTCCGCCAGCATTACTCGAAGAAATCTACACCTACAACAAACGCGGGATCGTGCTCGCGTTGCACCAGGGTGAACATCTCGATGAAGTGAACGCGGCGTTGAAACGCTGAATTCTAATCTTGATGATCGCTCCAGACCCGCGAGCGGGCATAGAGCCGAAACCTCGGCGCCACCCTACCAGGTGGGGGATAAAAAACCCCCCATCTGGTAGTTCTTTTTACCTTCTCACTATGCTATTCTTCAAACACCTCTTTTTTCGAAACTGTAGTATGCCCGCCGGTAAAATGGCAATTGAAATTGCCCCGCGTGAGCCGTTGGCTGGTCGCCCGCCCCCACTCCGCTTCGCTACGGGGCTATAGTACGCGGGCGAATTTCGCGTCCACGTAGGCAATTGTCCCGAATGCAATGAGGGATGGACGCCCGGCGGAACGC